>NZ_JBVIJE010000012.1:224576-229970 GCF_055581585.1 Streptomyces sp. NPDC031426 | reverse complement strand
TCCGTGGCGGCGAAGCCCAGCAGCGTCAGGACGAACAGCTTGCCCTTCCAGAAGGAGAGCAGCCGCTCCAGCATGGCGATGGAGCCCTCGCCGTGGGGACTCTCCTCGGCCACCCTGCGGTAGACGGGGAGAGCGCCCGCAAGGGTGACGACGACGAGGACGAGGGTGGCTATGGGGGAGAGCAGGCCGGCCGCCAGGGCGGCGATGCCGGGCTGGTAGCCAAGGGTGGAGAAGTAGTCGACACCGGTCAGGCACATCACCCGGTACCAGCGCTGGCCCTTGTGCGGGGGCTCGGGCTCGGCGTGCGGGCCGGTGTGGCCGCCGTGCTTGCCCATGTCGGACAGGCCCTCCAGCATCCAGGTGCGCAGGCGGCTGGTACTGGGAGGGCGTTCGGTGGTGGCCATGGACGTGCTCTCCTGATGTGCGGCTCAGCGTGGGGTTCCGGCCATCACACGGACGGCCGCACCAGCCTAAGCAAGGAGTGACGCATGGGCCCGCATGGATGTCCGCTTAGCGCGTCAAGACCGCGTTAAGGCCGAGCGCGTCGCGTGCCGCGCGCCTTCAGGGCCGGACACCCAGCGTCATGGCGGACGACGTTTCCCTGCCGCCCCGCAGCCAGGTGATGCGGATCCGCAGGCTGCTCGCGTTCGGATGCAGGGACGGATGTCCGCTGAGGCTGCCGTCGGTGCAGGTGCCGTCCGGATGGGTGCCGTAGGCACCGCCGCGGTCTCCGTACTCGTTGCCGAGGTCGTCCAGGGCCTCCAGGACCGGGAGCGCGAGGGTTTCGCCACCGGGCTCCGGGACCTGCGGTGTGATCCGGTAGTGGAGCGTGAAGGAGTCCTCCCCGCGCTTCAGCCGGGTGATCGTGAGCTCGTGGCGGCCTTCGAGGATCGGCAGGGTGAGGAGCGGGGGCTTCCTGGGCATGGGAGTCTCCTCCTTTTCACGGTGATCGCTAGGCGCTGAGCCGATGGTGTGACACCGGGCTCCCCACCGCGTAGTGGACGTACTCGCGGACCAGGCGGAAACCGGCGTTCCAGGCCAGGAGGCGGCTGGCGCGGTTGTGGAGGGAGCAGTTCCAGCTGGGGGTGTGGCCGCGGGAGGTGATGTCCGCGCACAGGGCGGTGACGCAGGCCAGGGCGAGGTGGTGGCGTCTGTGGTCCAGGACGGTGTGGACGGCCACGTCCTCGTAGCTGGTGCCGCGGAAGTAGGTGCAGGCGACCGCCTGGATGCGGCCGGTGCGGCCCACCGCGGCCCAGGCGTGGCCGGAGGCGGCGAGGCCGCGCGGGCCGCCCCAGCTGGCCGACAGCCAGGAGGCGTCGGGGCCGAGGGCGTGCACGGCGTCGGTGTCCGCCGGTTCCAGGCGCCGTACAGTGACCGCGTGCGGGACCGTGGCGGGCTGGGGTGTGGCCTGGAGGGTCCAGATCATGCGCTCCCAGGGGGTGAGCCGGTCGAAGGCGGCGCCGAGGGCGGGCAGGAACCGGGCCGGTGCTTCGACCCGGTTGCCGGCCAGCGGCGCGAGGAGTTCCGGTGTCAGTTCTTCCGGGCTGCCGCGCAGCACGACGTGGCCGGCGCAGGAGACGGCGACCGTGCTCGGCTGGACGGGCCGGTCGGCCCACCAGCGGCCGATGCCCGTCGCCAGCACGTGCTCACCGATCGTGGCGGGACCCGGGGAGTGCGTGGGGAACCAGCGCGCGAGCGCCCGTTTGTCGGGCGGCGAAATCTCGATCATCAATGCCTCATGGGAGGGGGAGAGGGGATGCGGACGGGCGGGCGACCGGGGGAACGCTGTTCCCTGTCGCCCGCCCTGCTGTCGTGCTCGGTCAGCTCTGGCCGGCCTTGTTGCCGTGGTTGGCCTTCTTCTTGCGGCGGGTCTTCTTCTTGCGTGCGCGCTTGGACACGTACAACTCCTCTTGTCTCGCGTGCTCTTCAGGCGGTACGGCCGACCAGGAGGTCCGCCAGCTTGCTGAGGCGCCTGACCGTGCGGTCCTCGGTCGCGGCCGGGGCCGGGCCGACCCGCTCGTCCCGGTCGTAGTAGGCGCCGTTGCCGATCTCGACGGCCGGGTCGCACAGCCGGACCACGTGTGCGGCGCCCTCGGCCGGGGAGACGCCCTCGTGGGCGTAGAGCGGCAGCAGGGCGGTGTCGCAGACGCCCGGGTGGACGGAGACGGCGGTGACGCGCGGGTCGGAGGCGAAGACCGTGAGGGCGAGCTGGGACTGGGCGTAGGCGGCGAGGCGGGAGTAGCGGCGGGCGCGGTTGGGGTCGGCCCAGCTGATGGAGGCCGTGCGGTGCAGCGAGGAGGACACGTTCACCACCCGGCCGCCCGGGTCACTCGTGAGCGCCGGTTCGAGCAGGCAGGTCAGCAGGTAGTGGGCGAGGAAGTTGACCTGGAAGGCGACCTCGTTGCCGTCGGCGGTGACCGTGTGCCGCTCCGGCGCGGCCATGCCGGCGTTGTTGACCAGGACGTCCAGGTGTGGGTGGGCGGCGACCACGGTGCGGGCGAGGGTCTCGACCTGCTCGAGGTGGCCGAAATCGGCGAAATGAGTGACCAGTTGGTTCGCCTTCACGCCGGCCGTGGCGATGAGGCGGTCGGCGGCGGCCTGCGTCTCCTCGGCGGTGCGGCCGTGCAGCAGCACGGTGGCGCCGCGCTCGGCGAGCTGTCGTGCGGTCTCGTAGCCGATGCCGGAGGTGGCGCCGGTGACCAGGACGGTACGGGCGGAGAGGGTTGAGTTGGACATGATCCCATCCGGGGTTGCAGGCACGCCGGCACGGCCCGGTGAGGGGCGGTGGGCGTGCGAGGGGGAAAGGTGAACGAGGGGCGCCGGAGCCGATCACGGCGCCCCTCGGGTCACGGAAAGCGGCGTCGGCGGGACGCGACGTCAGCGGGCACGGCGTCGGCGGGACGCGATGTCGGCAGGACGTGGACGCTTCCGGTCAGCGTGGCGCACGACGCGGCGGCCGAGCGGGACTCGGCGGCCGGTCGTAGAAAAGCCAGGCGCTGTTCACGAAGTCCATGGAAGCCGTTCCGCATTCGCCGGGCAAGCCGAAACCCCCGTCTCTGACGGGGCTCTGACGTGCGCATACGGGGCCTTGACGGGCGAGCCATGTGGACGGACGCGACTCATCCAAGGCCGGGCACCCCCGAGACCAGCAGGTCGATCAGCTTGATGCCCACGAAGGGCAGGACGAGACCGCCAAGGCCGTAGACCAGCAGGTTGCGGCGCAGCAGGTCATGTGCGGAGGACGGGGTGTAGCGCACCCCGCGCAGGGCGAGGGGGATCAGGGTGACGATGATCAGGGCGTTGAAGATGATCGCGGAGGTGATCGCGGAGGTCGGGCTGTGCAGGCCCATCACGTTCAGCGACTCAAGGCCCGGGTACGAGCCCGCGAACATGGCCGGGATGATCGCGAAGTACTTCGCCACGTCGTTCGTGATGGAGAACGTCGTCAACGCACCGCGCGTGATGAGGAGTTGCTTGCCGATCTCGACGATCTCGATGAGCTTGGTCGGGTTGGAGTCGAGGTCGACCATGTTGCCGGCCTCCTTGGCGGCCGACGTACCGGTGTTCATGGCCACGCCGACGTCCGCCTGGGCCAGCGCGGGCGCGTCGTTCGTGCCGTCACCGGTCATCGCGACCAGCTTGCCGCCCTCCTGTTCTCGTTGGATCAGGGCGAGTTTGTCCTCGGGCGTCGCTTCGGCCAGGTAGTCGTCCACGCCCGCCTCCTCGGCGATCGCCTTCGCCGTCAGCGGGTTGTCGCCCGTGATCATCACCGTGCGGATGCCCATGCGGCGCAGTTCGGCGAAGCGTTCGCGGATGCCGTCCTTGACGACGTCCTTCAGCTGGATCACGCCGAGGGCGCGTGGTCCGTCCCAGTCGTGCACCGCGACCAGCAGCGGTGTCCCGCCGGCGGCGGACACGGTATCCGCGTACCTGCGCGCTTCCGGCGGTACGTGGCCGCCGTACATCTGCACCCAGTCGATCACCTGCTGGGCGGCGCCCTTGCGGATGGCGCACACGGCGCCGTTGTCCCAGCGCAGGTCGACCCCGCTCATCCGGGTCTGCGCGCTGAACGGCACCCAGCGGGCGTTCGCCAACTCGCCCTCGGCGGGAGCCCGCAGGCCGTACCGGTTCTTGGCGAGGACGACGACGGAGCGGCCCTCGGGTGTCTCGTCGGCCAGCGAGGACAGCTGGGCCGCGTCGGCGAGCTGCCGTTCGTCGATGCCGGGCAGCGCGATGAAGGCGGCGGCCTCCCGGTTGCCGAGGGTGATGGTGCCGGTCTTGTCGAGCAGCAGGGTGTTCACATCACCCGCCGCCTCGACCGCACGGCCGGACATGGCGAGGACGTTGCGCTGTACCAGGCGGTCCATGCCGGCGATGCCGATCGCGGACAACAGGGCACCGATGGTGGTCGGGATGAGCGTGACGAGGAGGGCGACCAGCACGGTCGTGGACTGCGCGGCGCCCGCGTACTCGCCCATCGGCTGGAGCGCGACGACGACCAGAAGGAAGATGATGGTCAGCGAGGCCAGCAGGATGTTCAGGGCTATCTCGTTCGGGGTCTTCTGCCGGGATGCGCCCTCGACCAGGGCGATCATCCGGTCCAGGAAGCTGTGCCCGGGGCGGGCGCTCACCCGTACGACGATCCGGTCGGACAGGACCGTCGTGCCGCCCGTGACGCCGCTGCGGTCGCCGCCCGCCTCCCGGATCACCGGGGCCGATTCGCCGGTGACGGCGGATTCGTCGACGGCCGCGACCCCGTCGATGACGTCTCCGTCCGCCGGGATCATCTCGCCTGCCTCCACGAGCACGACGTCCAGCGGTTTCAGGTCGGTGGCGGCGACGGCCTCCGCGCGGGCGGCGGCGAGGTCCGTGCCGTAGCTCCAGTGCTCCAGCCGCAGCGCCACCGTGTCGGTACGGGCCCTGCGCAGCGACTCGGCCTGCGCCTTGCCACGACCCTCCGCGACGGCCTCGGCGAGGTTGGCGAAGACGACCGTCAGCCACAGCCACAGACTGATGATCCAGGTGAACACGGCGGGGTGCAGTAACGCCGACAGCGTGGTCAGCATCGCGCCGACGGACACGACGAACAGCACCGGGTTCTTCACCAGGACGCGCGGATGCAGTTTGCGCAGCGCCTCGGGGAAGGAGCGGACAAGCTGGGCGGGTTCGAACAACCCGCTCGGAGCGCGCCGCCTCGCTCTTCCCCCCGCTCCGGTTCGGGGTGCGCGTTCGGGACGTGACGGCGAGGCCTGCTGGGGGGCAGCGGGAAGCATGGACACCTTCGTGCCTTGACGGTGGACAGGGACTGTGGCCGCGGTCCGTGGGGGGGGGGGGGGGGAAAAGACCAAAAAAGGGAGGGAAAAAAACGAAAAAGAGGGGGAGAAAAAAAAAAAC
>NZ_JBVIJE010000012.1:75053-224566 GCF_055581585.1 Streptomyces sp. NPDC031426 | reverse complement strand
CGACCACCCCCCCCCCCCCCCCCCCCACCCACCCCACCCCCCCCCCCCCCCCCCCCCCCCCCCCCCCCCCCCCCCCCCCCCCCCCACGGTGGCGCACGAACGCCGGCGATGAGGCGACGACAGAGCGCCGTGCGCGGATGCGCGCCCCCTCGGACACGCACCGGGCCGCCTTCGCGTCACCGCGGAGTGGGGACTCCGCTCGTCGTGCGGGGCCACTGACGTCCGTGGCCCCGGTGGCGGCCGACAGCGAATCTAGTCCCGCTCGCCGCTTCGACCGGCGTGACGAGCACTGAATTTGCGGCACTCATACGGCGCCGCGCAGACCGCCGTCAAAGTGCCGTCAAACCAAGCTGATTCGCCATAAGGGAGCCGTCAAGGCGAGCCAGGGTGGCCGATTTTGGTCGCAGACTGATCGACAACGGGGGACGGGCGACCGTCCGTGGCGGTGACGTTGGAGGGACCGTGACTCTCACGGCCGGATCAGCGCAGGGTCCAAGGACCGAGCAAGGAGCACGGCCACGGCCGGCGGTCGCCCAGCCAGGGGGCAGCCCCGGACCGCGAAGACGAGGGTATTCGCGGACGGCCGGACCGGGTCCGGGGCTGCGCCTGGGACAGCGGGCTGTGGCCGCGCGGGCCGCTCTGCGCCGCCGCTTCTGGGCCACCGTGCCCGCGCGGCTGCGCCTTCTGCGCGCGGCCACGCTCCTGCTCGCCACCACCGTGACGGCACTGCTGACCGTCGCCGGGCTGGCCGTGAGCGGCACCTGGGACAGCGTCGCCGGACGGGATGCGCCGCGCACCACCAGCGCCGCCGACCTCAACCTGGCCCTGAACGACATGGACGCGCAGGCCGCCAACATCCTGCTGTCCAGCGGCGACGCCGGGAAGGGCCGCCTGCGGACCCCGTATGACAAGGCGGTCGGCTTCTACGGCAGCGCCCGTCGCGAGATCGGTCACGACCTGCGGACCCTCGCCGTCGCGGCCCAGGGCGACCGGGCCGACGAGAAGACCGTGGAGAACCTGACCGACGACTTCGCCGAGTACCAGGAGCTGATCGGACGCGCCCTGGAGAACGACGGACACGCCGGCGGCAAAGCGGCCGCCCTGGCCGACTACCGCAAGGCGACCGACCTGCTGCAGGTCAAGCTGCTGCCCGAGTCCCGCACACTGGTGGCCTCCAACGACCGTGTCTTCGACGCGGAGTACACCGCCGCCCGTTCGACCCTCTCCGCCCAGCTGGTGGCCACCACTGCGCTGAGCCTGTTCCTGCTGGCCGTCCTCGCTCTCCTCCAGTCGTATCTGGCCCGGCGCTTTCACCGGATCGTGAACCCGCCGCTTGTCGCAGGCACACTGTGCACACTGCTCGCGGTGATCCTGGGCGCGCAGATGCTGACGTCCTCGTCCGGTGATCTGCGCGGCGCCCGCCGAGACGCCTTCGACTCCGTCGTTGCCCTCTCCCGCGCGCGGGCTATCGCCTACGACGCCAACGCCGACGAGAGCCGCTATCTGCTCGACCCGCAGCGCCGCGACCAGTACGCGCGCTCGTTCCTCGCCAAGTCCCAGCAGCTTTACGGCATCCGAGGGGCGACCCTCGACACGTACGACGACGGGCTGTCCACCAGCTGGCGGGCGTACGAGACCGATCACCACGACCTGCGCTTCACCGGCGAGTTCCGGCGCGAGCTGGACAACATCACCTTCCCCGGCGAGCGGGCCGCGGCCGAGCAGACCGTGGAGACGTACGCCGTCTACCAGCGCGATGACCGCAAGATCCGCGCCCTGCTTGCGGCTGGGCAGGAACGCGAGGCGGTGGAGTTCTGCATGGACTGGAAGCCGGGCACCTCCAACGCCCACTTCGGCGCGTGGATGGCCGCCCTGGACAAGGTGACCGACATCAACCGGGCCCACTTCGCCTCCTCGGTGCGGAACGGCCGCTCGGCCGTGAGCGACCTGCTGCCCTGGGCGGGTGGTCTGCTCATCGCGGCGATGGCGCTCACGGCGCTGGGGTTGCGACCGCGGCTGACGGAGTTCCGCTGAGCGGTCCTCCGACGGTCGACTGGACCAAGGAGGGTCAGGACCGTCACGACCGCCAGGATCCCGGCGAGTATCCGGAAGTCCATGGCGCCGGCCCAGGCTCCCGTCGGGCGGCGGGCTGCATGTCACACGTCAGCCCTGCGACGCGCCCGACGTCGCACGCGATCGCGAGCAGGGCGAAACCGCCACCAGACACGTCCACGCGGAACGCGCCGTCCATCTCGCTTCAGGCGTCCGCCAGCCGTGCCTCTTCCAGATCCAGAGACCGCTGCAGGCGGCGGCGAGTGGTGTCGCTGATGCGGTGGGCGTCGTAGAGACGCTGCAGTTCCGACGTCTCGACGGCGATCAGGTCGCGGCGCAGCTGGCGGTAGATCAGCTCGGCCGATTCGGTGGCGACGGCGGCGCCGTCGTGCTCGGCGAGGCGGTCACGGGCATCGTCCAGGCGCGCCGTCAGGCCGCGGCGCAGCCGGTCGAGGACGATGTCGGGGACGGCCTCCAGTTCGGCCAGTTCCTCCAGGCGGGCGAGGCCGGCATGGGCGAGGTGGGAGCGGGCCTCGGTTTCCTCGCGTGCGGTGTGGGCGGGCTCCAGGGCGATGCCGGAGGCGCGGACGACCGGGGCGAGGGTGAAGCCCTGTCCGACGAGGGTGACGACCACGACCGAGGTGGTCAGGACCAGCACCAGCGGGCGGTCGGCGAGCGGCGTGCCGTTCTTCGCGACCTCGGGGATGGACAGGGCAGCGGCCAGCGGCATCACGCCGCGTGTGCCCGCCCAGGTCAGCACCATCGGGATGCGCCAGTTCAGGCGGCTGATGCCGCCCTTGCGCTGGACGACCGCCGACAGCGGGGCGAGCCACAGCAGGCGTACGGCGATCAGGGTGGCGGCGACGGCGAGAGCGTAGAGAGGCCAGGCCCGGTCTCCGTCGGCCAGGGCTCGCACCTCTGCGGGCAGGGCCAGCCCGATCAGCGAGAAGACCACGCTCTCCAGCAGGAAGACAACCGTGCCGTACACGGCGTGCAGCTGCAGGCGTATGCGGGCGTTGGTGAGCCGGTCACCGCGCCCGCCCAGGATCACCCCGGCGACCACGCACGACGTCACCCCCGAGGTGTGGGCGGCCTCCGCCAGCACATAGGAGGCGTACGGCGTGACCAGGGCGATCACCGTCTCCAGCACCGGGTCCTCGGTACGGCGCCGGATCAGCGTGACCACTGCCGCCACCGCTGCCCCGATCACCGTGCCGCCGCCGGCCAGCAGCAGGAACTGGCCGCCCGCCGCACCCCAGTTCGCCGCCGCCGAGGCGATCGCGATCCCGGCCGCCACCCGGACCAACACCAACGAGGTCGCGTCGTTGAACAGGCTCTCCGCCTGCACGAGGACCTGTACCTTCGGCGGCAGGGCGAGTCGGCGCCCGAGCGCGGTCACCGCCACCGGGTCGGTGCTGGCCAGCACCGCGCCCAGCACGAACGCCATCTGCCAGGACAGCGGAGTGACCAGGGCGGCCACCGCGCCGACGGCCGCGGCCGACGCGAGGACCAGCCCTATCGCGAGGATCCCGACCGGCTTCCACACCGCCCGCAGCTCACGCCACGGCATGTCCTCCGCGCTCGCGTACAACAGCGGCGGTAGCACCACCAGGCCGATGATCTCCGGGCTGATCTCGATCTGGGGGGTGCCCGGCAGCAGCGCGACCGCGAGGCCGGCGACGACCAGCAGGGAGGGGGCGGGGATGCGCCAGCGGCGGGCGAAGGTGGCCACCACGGTGGCCAGGATGACCAACGCGAGTACCGTGCCGACGCTGCGCATGCCGTCCCCCTGGGGCTGAAAAAGGGAGCCACCCTGGCTCCCCTGCCGACCAGACTTCCCGGCACACCGCCTTCACCCTATCGGCCCAGGTCACGCCAAGGCAGTGTCAAGGTCTTCGGGATCGGCGCCAAGGAAGCGCTAAGACGCGTCCCGGACGGCCCTCGGAGGGGCTTCCTTAGGAGCAGCCCCCTGCAAACGGGGGAAGTTGACGCAGCGAGCGGAGCACATCGGCAGCGATGAGTGACGTACGGCCCGGACGACTGAAGGTCTACCTCGGAGCGGCCCCGGGAGTCGGCAAGACCTACCGGATGCTCGACGAGGGGCGGCGCCGCGCCGCCCGCGGGGCGGACGTGGTGGTGGGCTTCGTGGAGTGCCACGGTCGTCAGCACACGGAAGCGATGCTCGACGGCCTGGAAGTCGTCCCCCGCGCCTCCTGCACCTACCGCGGCGGGGGCTTCGAGGAGATGGACCTGGCCGCGGTCCTGGCCCGTCGCCCGCAGGTCGCGATCGTGGACGAGATCGCGCACAGCAACATTCCCGGGGACGGCCGCAACGCCAAACGGTGGCAGGACATCGACGCCCTTCTCGCCGTCGGCATCGACGTGATCACCGCGCTGAACATCCAGCACCTGGAATCCCTCAACGACGTCGTCGAGAAGATCACCAACGTCCCGCAGCACGAGACCGTGCCCGACGAGGTCGTGCGAAGGGCCTGGCAGATCGAGCTGGTGGACATGCCGCCGGAGGGACTGCGCCGGCGCATGGCGCACGGCAACATCTACGCCCCCGAGAAGATCGACGCGGCCCTGGCCAACTACTTCCGGCCCGGCAACCTCACGGCCCTGCGGCAGCTGGCGCTGCTGTGGGTGGCGGACCGGGTGGACGAGGCGCTGCAGGAGTACCGCTCGCAGCATGGCATCGGCGGGGTGTGGGAGACCCGCGAGCGGGTGGTCGTCGCCCTGACCGGAGGGCCGGAAGGGGACACGTTGATCCGGCGGGCGGCGCGGATCGCCGCGCGGTCGGCCGGCGGCGACCTGCTCGCGGTGCACGTGGCCCGCAGCGACGGCCTGGCCGGCGGCGTCTCGGCCGCCTCCCTGGCCCGGCAGCGCAGGCTGGTGGAGGACCTCGGCGGCAGCTACCACTCGGTGGTCGGCGATGACGTGGCCACCGCTCTGGTGGAGTTCGCGCGCGCCGAGAACGCCACCCAGCTGGTACTGGGCACCAGCCGACGGGGACGGCTGCAGCGGTTCCTGACCGGCCCCGGCACCGGCGAGACCGTGACCGAGCTGTCCGGCGACATCGACGTCCACCGGGTCACCCACGAACGGGCCGGACGCGGCACCCTCCTGCCGTCCCGCCGCCGTACCCTGTCCACAGCCCGGCTGATCGCCGGCCCGGTGGCCGGCCTGGTCCTGCCGGTGCTGCTGACCGCCGGGCTCGCCCAGCTGCGCGGGACGCTGGACCTGACCAGCGAGGCACTGCTGTTCCTGCTGGCCGTGGTGGGTGTGGCCTGCATAGGCGGGGTCGCCTCCGCCGTGATCGCGTCGGTGACGGCGTCGCTGCTGCTCAACTACTGGTTCGTCCCACCCATCGGGTCCTTCACCCTGCACGACGCCAACGCCCTGCTGGCACTAGCCGTGTTCGCGGTCGTCGCGGCCACCGTGGCCGCCGTCGTCGACCGCTCGCTGCGGCTGTCCAGGCGCTCGGCGCGGGCCACCGCCGAAGCCGAGACCATGTCCTCGCTGGCCGGCACCATCGTGCGCGGCCAGGCGACGATCCCGGCCCTGCTGGAGCGGACCCGCGAGACCTTCGGCATGGAATCGGCCGAGCTGGCGGACGAGCCGCCGGACACCGACGGAGCCACCGTGGTGCCGGCCGGCCCGGGGACGTACCTGGTGCTGCGCGGCCGTACCCTGTCGTCGTCCGAGCGGCGGGTGCTGGCTGCGTTCGCCGCGCACGTCAACTCCGCCGTGGAGCGGGCCCGCCTCGCCGAGGCGGCGGCCGAGGTGGAGCCCGTGAAGGCCGCCGACCGGCTGCGCACCGCCCTGCTGCGCGCTGTCGGCCACGACCTGCGCACCCCGCTCGCCGCCGGCTGGGCCGCCGTCACCTCGCTGCGCAGCCGCGATGTCGCCTTCTCCGCCGAGGACCGCGACGAGCTTCTCGCCACTGCCGACGAGTCCATGGCCAAGCTCAACCGCCTGGTGGAGAACCTCCTCGACCTCAGCCGTCTGGAGGCCGGCGCCCTCACCCTGAACCTGCGCGCCACCTCCCTGGAAGAGGTCCTGCCCATGGCACTGGTCGATGTGCCGGAGGTCGAGGTCGCCGACGTCGAGGACATCCCGGCCGTACTGGCCGACCCGCCCCTGCTCGAACGGGTGATCGCCAACCTGGTCGGCAACGCCGCCCGCCACACCCCACCGGGACGGAAGGTGATGGTCACTGCCAGCGCCTTGGCCGGCCAGGTGGAACTGCGAGTCGTGGACCGGGGGCCGGGACTGCCGCAGACCGACCGGGAGCGGATCTTCGAACCGTTCCAGCGGCTCGGCGACAACGACAACACCACCGGACTCGGCCTTGGCCTGGCCCTCGCCCGGGGCCTGACCGAGGCCATGAACGGCACCCTCAGCCCCGAGGACACGCCCGGCGGCGGTCTTACGATGGTCGTGTCGCTGCCGATCTCCGATCAGAGCGTAGGGGCCGAACCCACCGAGCAGAGCGCAGGAGGTGCGCGATGAGCACGGAGACAGGCGCCTGGAGGCTCCACCGCATACACACCCCGGCTCATCCCTGGCCACTCAGGGACCGGCTCGCCCTGGCGGCCGGCCTGGCCGCCCCGTTCCTGGTGGCGCTCGCCCTCGTCCCGTTCCGAACGGGCCTCACGCACACGAACGCGGCGCTCGTACTCGTCGTCGTGGTCGTGGCGGTGGCCGCGCTGGGCAGCTGCGCGGCGGGTGTGGTCGCGGCCCTGTCGGCGGCGGCCTGGTTCGACTTCTTCCTCACCCGGCCGTACCAGACCTTCGGCATCAACGCATCCGCCGACATCGAGACGGCAGTGCTGCTGCTGGTCGTCGGCGTGATCGTCTCCCAGCTCGCGGCCCGCGCCCGTCGACTGGAGGTCATGACGGTGACGGACGCGGACCATCTGGCGCGCATCCACCGGACCGCCGCGCTGGCCCAGTCCGCCAACTCGGCGGACACCGTGGTCGACCACGTCCGCACCGAGCTGACCGACCTGCTCGACCTGCGCGCCTGCCGCTTCGAGTACGGCAGCCTGGTGGGCCGACCACCGCGCCTGGAGAAGGACGGCAGCGTGACGGTCGGCAGACGCAGCTGGAACCCCGACACCGACGGCTGGCCCGAGGGCGAGATCGAACTCCGGGCGTACGGCAACGGCCGCTATCTCGGTCGCTTCATGCTCACCCCCGGCCCGGGCGCCGTACCCGCGCTCCAGGCGCGGCTGGTCGCCGTGACCCTGGCCGACCAGACGGGCGCCGCGCTGGACACGGCGGGGCCGGTACGCGGGTGATGAGCCAGGCGCGGCGGATTCCCTGACGGGATCCTGACGCCGGACGGGACCGCCTGGTGGAACGGTGCCACGCCTCCCGCCGGTCCTTCCCGATGTGACGTCAACTCTCCACCTGAGAACCGAACTTGGACAGCGCTCGCAGCACATGGTGATCTGCGGTGACGACGGACTCGCGCACCGGCTCGCGCTCGAACTGGACGCGGTGTGCGGCGAGGTCGTCACGGTGGTGGTGCCGTCCCGGGACGACGAGTACGGGGCGGGGATCGCCGCGCTGCACGAGGACCCGCGGTCCCCGGTGGAGCTGCTCGTCTCCGCGCGCCCCGACGAGCGGACCCTGCGGGCGGCCGGGGTCGAGCGGGCCGCCGCGCTCGCTCTCACCTACCGCGACGACCAGGCCAACATGACCGCCGCCCTGCTGGCCCGCACCCTCAACCCGTCGATCCGGCTGGTGGTGCGGATGTTCCACCGCGAGCGTGGCCGGCACCTGGAGCGGCTGCTGGACCGCGCGGCCGGCCTGTCCGGGGAGGCGGTGCAGGACACCTCCACCACGGTGCTGTCCGACGCCGACACCGCCGTACCCGAACTCGTGGCGGCGGCCGCCGTCGGCCACGGCCACACCTTGCAGGTCGAGGGCAAGGTCTTCCGCGGTGTCGTGCGTCCGGCCGGAACACCGGCGCAGGCCACCGACCTGGCCACCCTCGCCGTCCTGTCCGGCGCCCACCAGGACGACCCGGCGAGCCAGGACAGCCCGGAGACGCCCGGCGAGGACGGCACCCAGCTGCTGCCGGACACCCGGACCGCCTACCACCGCCAGTTCACGCACGGCCGGCTGATGCTCGAGGAGGTCACCCACCAGCACACGCTCGAAGCGGCACCCAGAGGACTACACTTCCGCCCCGGCGCCTGGCTGCGGGCCCGGCTCGCTCACCTGCCGTGGAGGGTGTTCCTCTCCCGCGAGGTCACCGCCGTCTTTGGCGCGCTCGGCGCCATGGTGCTGGCCCTGGCCGCCGCCACGGCGCTGTTCGCGGACGAGCACCCGTGGTGGAAGAACCTGTACCTGCCGATGCTGGACATCTTCACCATGGGCGACCCGGCCACCGACGAGCCCGTCGCCCGCCGCATACTCCAACTGGTCGCCGGTTTCGTCGGCTTGGCCGTACTCCCGCTCGTCGTGGCAGCCACACTGAACGCCACCGATGCCTTCCGCGCCGCCTCGGCGAGTCATCCGCCCGACGAGGAAACGACCGGACACATCGTCCTCGTCGGCCTTGGCAAGATCGGTGTCCGGGTGCTCGCCCGGCTGCGCACCACGGACCACCAGGTCGTGGTGATCGAACGCGACCCGCACGCACGAGGCGTCGCGTTCGCCCGCGAACTGGGCGTACCGCTGATCCTGCAGGATGCCACCGCTCCCGGCGTGCTCGACCTGGCCCGGGTCCGGCACAGCAGCTCGCTGCTCGTCCTCACCCGCGACGACGGCCAGAACCTGGACATCGTCATGGCAGTCCGGGAGAGCAACCCTCAGATGAGGGTGGTCATGCGGCTCTACGACGACGACCTGGCGGCGACGGTCCAGCGGACCCTGCGCGCCTCGTACCCGGACGCACTCACCCGCAGCCGAAGCGTTTCGGCGCTGGCCGCCCCGTCTTTCGCCGCAGCCATGATGGGCCGCCACGTGCTGGGGGTGATGCCGGCGGAGCGGGGGTCGCTGCTGTTCACCTGCGTGGACGTGGCCGGACATCCGGAACTCGAGGGTCGGTCGGTACACGAGGCGTTCCGGGAGAACGAACGGCGGGTCCTTGCCGTCGGAGCCGCGGGCGCTGCGGCGGATCAGTCCTCCATGGACACACTCACCGGTCTGCGTCTGGACCGGTCAAGATTCGACTGGCGTCCGTCACAGGGCCGCGTGTTGAGGGCCGGTGACCGAGTGGTCCTGGCGACGACGCGGCGCGGGCTGGACATCTTGATGACGGGAGTACAGCCGCATCCGGCGAACCGGAGGGACTGAGCCAGAACCTGTTCAGGGAGGGGGGCGAGACGGCCATGCAGCGCCTGCAAAAGTCGGATCAAGCGACGCGGCGCATGGCGGGCACCTCGGGTCCTCAAGGTCGAGTCCGCAGACGGAAGGGTGCAGCTGGATCTGTCCCAGGCGGTCATCGAGCATCCGGTCGTCGACATCGGGCTGCAACTCTGCGCCGGGGGTCAGGATCACGGTGCCTAGCGACGCGATCTGATGTCGAGCCTCTGCGCACTGAGTGAAAGGATCTGCGCTACAAGACCCGACGGCGTTCCCGCCCCGGCGGGCCGAAGATCTGAATCTCCGGGACATGGGATTCGGGCCGTTGAAGATCCGCCACGCGCGGCGTTGAGGCTGCATGCGGCGCCAGAACCATCCGTCCGGAACCTCGTTACCGCGGGCTGCTGGTGCCGCGGCGGCATGGGGTCGGGCGGGTGGCGACCGTCGCCACGACGAACTCGGCGTCAGGCTGAGCGGGCGAGACGGCTTCAGGCCATCGAGGGCCGAGACGGAACAAGCATCGCTGCAGCCCTAGTCCAGCCCGGAAGCCTTGAACACGGCCCGTGCCGTCTCACGGTCCATGCGGTCCGACAGGCGGCGCAGTGCAGTCTGCCCGCACAGCAGCAGACCGTCGGCCGCTGCCTTGCCCGCGCCCTCGTGCAGGCGGAACCACAACTGCGGGTTGCGGACCAGGACCTCGGGATCGATCTGAACCCGCCCGCCCCGGGCGTCCCGTAGCACGAGCAGCGGAGAGATGCCGTCCAGGCAACGGACCGACACCAGCAAGTCCGTCCGCACCCGCTGCTCGCGCACCAGTCGACGTGAGGCCAGCCAGTCGCGACCGGCGGACACGCGGGCGGGAAACAGTACGACGAAGAGCAGCCCGGCAAGGGCGAACCACAGCACGATGCGCCACAGGGCCATCCGGCCGGTGGCCCAGTCGACCAGGAGCAGCAATGCAAGCAGAACGCCGGCGCAGCGGACGGCGCTCCACAACTGCCTTGTCCAGTCGAGGTCGTTCGCCACCTCACTGGAGCCATCAGGGCGTGCCATGGCGGAGACGGTAGTCACCGGGAGAGCTCGAGTGACGGACCTTGATACGGCTCTGACAGAGATGGCCGCCAAGATCGCGTCAAGGTCCGCCGACTGGGCGCGAAGATGCCGCAAGGAAGGTCCAGATGCCGCTGCAAACGGTCAGATCCTGGGTGCACTCGCGCACGTCGTGGTCATCGCGCGTGGTGGAAAGAAGTAAGGAGCACGCACCCATGTCCGTCCTGACCACCGAGCCGGATGCCGTCCCCGCCGGCGAAGAACCCCCTGATACCGGCGAACGCCACCGGCTGACCGCCGTCACCGGACTGGCGGCCCTGTCGCTCGACGCGATGGCGTCCGTGGCGTACGGCCCGGAGGCGATCGTCCTGGTCCTGGCCGGCGCGGGTGCGCGCGGACTGGGTTTCACGCTGCCGGTGACGCTGGCCATCGCCGCGCTGCTTGCGGTGCTGGTGGCCTCCTACCGGCAGGTCATCGCGGCCTTCCCGGACGGCGGCGGCTCCTACGCCGTGGCCAGGACGCACTTGGGCGCGCGGACCAGCCTGGTGGCCGCGGCCTCGCTGGTGCTGGACTACGTCCTCAACGTGGCCGTCGCGGTCACGGCGGGTGTGGCGGCACTGACCTCCGCCTTTCCGTCGCTCTACGGCGACCGGCTGTGGCTGTGCCTGGCCGTGCTCGCGCTGATCACCGGAGTGAACCTGCGGGGGATCGTGGAGTCGGCGAAGGCTTTCATCGTGCCGACGGTCGTGTTCGTCGGTTCGGTCTTCGTCCTCGTCGCCGTCGGGCTCTTCCGCTCCCACCCCGTGAGTACGGTCACTGCGGCCGGACATGCCTCGGTCCTCGCGGACAACGCGTCCAGCGTGGGCGCGCTGCTCCTGCTGAAAGCATTCGCCTCCGGCTGCGCCGCGCTGACCGGTGTCGAGGCCATCGCCAACGCCGTCCCGTCCTTCAGGGGGCCGCGCGTACGCCGGGCCCAGCGTGCGGAGGTCGCCCTCGGTGCCGTGCTCGGGCTGATGCTGATCGGTCTTTCGGTGCTGATCGGCCGCTTCCACCTCCAGCCGGTCGCGGGCGTCACGGTGCTGGCCCAGCTCGCGGACGCCTCGCTCGGCCACAACTGGCCCTTCTACGTCATCCAGTTCGCGACGATGATCCTGCTGGCGCTGTCCGCGAACACGTCCTTCGGTGGGCTACCGGTGCTGCTGAAGCTGCTCGCCCGCGACAACTACGCCCCGCATGTCTTCGCCCTGAAGGCAGACCGCCAGGTGCATCGGCACGGTGTCCTCGCCCTCGCCGCGGTCTCGGCCGGGCTGCTGGTCTTCTCCGGTGGCGACACCAACACCCTGGTGCCGATGTTCGCCATCGGTGTCTTCGTCGGCTTCACGATCGCCCAGGTGGGGATGGTCCGGCACTGGCGGTCGGGGCGGGGGCGTGGTTGGCGGGGGAAGGCGCTGCTGAACGGCTTCGGCGCCGTCCTCACCGGAGTCGCGACGGTCGTCGTCACGGCGAGCAAGTTCACCGAGGGCGCCTGGCTGATCGTGATCGCCCTGCCGCTGCTGGTGGCGGCCTTCGAGACCGTGCACCGCACCTACGGCCGGATCGGCGAACGGCTCGGGCTCGGCCGCACACCAGAGGTACCGCACCGGGAGCGCTCCCTCGTCATCGTGCCAGTGTCCACGTTGTCCCGGCTGACCTCGGCGGCGCTCACCGCGGCCCGCTCCCTCGGTGACGAGGTCCGCGCGGTGACCGTCTGCTACCCGGACCCCGAGGATCGGGCTCAGCTGCATGCCCTGGAGCGGTCCTGGGCCGAGTGGGACCCCGGTGTGCGACTGGTGCGGCTGCCCTGCACGCGGCGCAGCCTTGGCCGCCCCATCGCCGCGTACGTCCGCGAGACGGCCGCCGCAGAGCCCGGCACCCGGGTCACTGTGCTGATCCCCGAGGCGGAGCCGGAGCGGCTGTGGCAGCGGCTGCTGCAGAACCAGCGGGGCGCGGTGGTCGCACATGCCGTACGCCGTGAGACGGACGCGGTGATCTGCCGGCTTCGCTTCCGCCTGTGAGCCCGGTCACCGGCTGTCACGCCCGCCTACCGGCCCGTACGGGTCGGGCGGCGTAAGAGTCCCGTCAAATGTGCTGCGACGGCCGTATGAGGGTCGTCAACGGGCGACCGGATCCAGCCAGAGAGGCGCTTTCCTCTAAGCGTCCGTTTCAACCGAACCTCACTCCAGGAGTTCGCGATGGCCGATCTGGCCTTCGTCGTCACCGTGCTCGCGGGTTTCGCGCTGGTGGCCCTTGTCGCCAAGGGGGTGACGAAGCTGTGACCGTCGAAAACGTCGTCGGCCTGGTCGTGGCCGTCGCCCTGCTGGGCTATCTCGTCCTCGCCCTGATCTTCCCGGAGAGGTTCTGAGAACAGACATGAGTCCCGTACTTGCGGGCGTGCTCCAGCTGCTCGCCCTCATCGGCGCACTGGCGCTCGCCTACGTCCCCGTCGGCAACTACATGGCCAAGGTCTACGACTCGCGCAAGCACCTGCGCGTCGAGAAGTGGATCTACAAGGCCATCGGCGCCAACCCCGACACCGAGATGACCTGGCCCGCGTACCTGCGCGGTGTGCTGGCCTTCTCCGCCGTCAGTGTCCTCTTCCTCTACCTGCTGCAGCGGCTGCAGGGCGTGCTGCCCGGCTCGATGCACTTCTCGTCGGTCAACCCGGCGCAGTCGTTCAACACGGCTGTCTCGTTCGTGACGAACACCAACTGGCAGTCGTACTACGGCGAGCAGACCATGGGGCACGTCGTGCAGACCGTCGGTCTGACCGTGCAGAACTTCGTCTCCGCCGCGGTGGGCATCGCGGTCGCGGTGGCGCTCGTGCGCGGCTTCGCCCGCTCGCGCACCGGTGAACTGGGCAACTTCTGGGCCGACCTGGTGCGCGGCACGCTGCGCATCCTGGTGCCGGGCGCGGCAATCGCCGCGATCGTCCTGGTGGCGTGCGGTGCGATCCAGAACTTCTCCGGCATCCACGAGGTCGGCCAGTTCATGGGCGGCTCGCAGCAGTGGAACGGCGGCGCGGTCGCCTCGCAGGAGGCCATCAAGGAGTTCGGCACCAACGGCGGCGGCTACTTCAACGCCAACTCCGCCCACCCCTTCGAGAACCCCACCCCGTTCACCAACCTCTTCGAGATCTTCCTGCTCCTGGTGATCCCGTTCTCGCTGACCCGCACGTTCGGTGTGATGGTCGGGAACGTGAAGCAGGGGTACGCGATCCTCGCCACGATGTTCACCATCTGGTTCGGCTTCGTCGCCCTGATGATGTGGAGCGAGTTCGCGCACCACGGCGCGGCGCTGCAGGCCGCGGGCGGGGCGATGGAGGGCAAGGAGGTCCGCTTCGGGGTCGGCTCGTCGTCTATCTTCGCGGTGTCGACCACGCTCACCTCGACCGGTGCGGTGGACTCCTTCCACTCCTCCTTCACCGGCCTGGGCGGCGGCGTCGCGATGCTGGGCATGATGCTGGGTGAGATCGCGCCCGGTGGTACCGGCTCCGGCCTGTACGGCATGCTGATCATGGCCGTGATCGCGGTGTTCATCGCCGGTCTGATGGTCGGCCGTACGCCCGAGTACCTGGGCAAGAAGATCGGCGGCCGCGAGATGAAGCTCGCCGCCTGCTACATCCTGATCACCCCCGCCCTGGTGCTGGTGTTCACCGCGGCCTCCATGGCGCTGCCGACGCCGCCGCACTCGATGCTCAACTCCGGTGCGCACGGGTTCTCCGAGGTGCTGTACGCGTTCACGTCCGCGTCGAACAACAACGGCTCGGCCTTCGCTGGCCTGAACGCGAACACCGACTGGTACAACACCATGACCGGTCTCGCCATGCTGCTGGGCCGCTTCCTGCCGATGGTGTTCGTCCTGGCGCTGGCCGGCTCGCTCGCCGAGCAGAAGCCGGTACCGGTGACCGCGGGCACCCTGCGCACGGAGAAGCCGCTGTTCACCGGTCTGCTGGTGGGCGCGATCCTGATCATCACCGGTCTGACCTACTTCCCGGCCCTCGCGCTGGGTCCGCTGGCCGAGGGGCTGGCGTCATGACGACCCGAACGGAAAACCACGAGGACGCGATGTCCACACCCACCCTTGCGCCCCACCAGGACGCACCCACCGGGCACAAGCCCACCGAGGGCCGTGTCGGAGCGGGCCTCTTCGACCCCAAGGCGCTGGTCAAGTCGCTGCCGGACGCCTTCCGCAAGCTCGACCCGCGGGTGATGGTCAAGTCGCCCGTGATGTTCGTGGTGTGGATCGGCTCTGTCCTGACCACGGTCTTCTCCTTCCAGCACCCGAGCCAGTGGTTCGGCTGGACCATCAGTGCCTGGCTGTGGTTGACGGTGATCTTCGCCAACCTGGCGGAGGCGGTCGCGGAGGGTCGCGGCAAGGCGCAGGCGGACACCCTGCGCAAGGCCAAGACCGACACGGTCGCTCGTCGGCTGCTCGCGGACGGCACGTCCGAGGAGCAGGTTGCGGGCACCGAGCTGACCATCGGCGACCTGGTGGTCTGCGAGGCCGGCGACATCATTCCCGGTGACGGTGACGTCGTCGAGGGTGTCGCCTCGGTGGACGAGTCGGCGATCACCGGTGAGTCCGCGCCGGTCATCCGTGAGTCCGGCGGTGACCGCTGCGCGGTGACCGGCGGTACGAAGGTGCTGTCCGACCGGATCGTCATCAAGATCACGACGAAGCCCGGTGAGACCTTCATCGACCGGATGATCAACCTGGTCGAGGGCGCGGCCCGGCAGAAGACGCCGAACGAGATCGCGCTGAACATCCTGCTGGCGTCGCTGACCATCGTGTTCCTGCTGGCGGTGGCGACCCTGCCGCCGTTCGCGACCTTCGCCCACACGCACCTGACGATGGTCGTGCTGGTGGCCCTGCTGGTCTGCCTGATCCCGACCACGATCGGCGCCCTGCTCTCCGCGATCGGCATCGCGGGCATGGACCGCCTTGTCCAGCGCAACGTGCTGGCCATGTCCGGTCGTGCGGTCGAGGCCGCCGGTGACGTCTCCACGCTGCTGCTGGACAAGACCGGAACCATCACCCTCGGCAACCGCCAGGCCGCCGAGTTCGTGCCGGTCAAGGGCACCACCGAGGCGGAGGTCGCGGACGCGGCCCAGCTGTCCTCGCTGGCCGACGAGACGCCCGAGGGCCGCTCGATCGTCGTCCTGGCCAAGGAGAAGTACGGGCTGCGCGAGCGCCACCAGGGTGAGCTGGTCGGTGCCGAGTGGATCGAGTTCACCGCCCAGACCCGCATGTCGGGTGTGGACGTCGACGAGCGCAAGATCCGCAAGGGCGCCACCGCCTCGGTCATCGCCTGGGTGAAGGAGCAGGGTGGTGTCGTCGCGGACGACGCGGACGCGATTGCCAACCGGATCTCCGAGGCGGGCGGCACCCCGCTGCTCACCGCAGTCAAGGACGACAAGGGCGCCCGTGTGCTGGGTGTCATCTACCTGAAGGACGTCGTCAAGGAGGGCATGCGGGAGCGGTTCGTGGAGCTGCGCCGCATGGGCATCAAGACGGTCATGATCACGGGTGACAACCCGCTGACCGCGAAGGCGATCGCCGAGGAGGCGGGCGTCGACGACTTCCTCGCCGAGGCCACTCCCGAGGACAAGATGGCCCTCATCAAGCGGGAGCAGGCCGGCGGCAAGCTCGTCGCGATGACCGGTGACGGCACCAACGACGCCCCGGCACTGGCTCAGGCGGACGTCGGTGTGGCGATGAACACGGGGACGTCGGCCGCCAAGGAGGCCGGCAACATGGTCGACCTCGACTCCAACCCGACCAAGCTGATCGAGATCGTGGAGATCGGCAAGCAACTCCTCATCACCCGGGGCGCGTTGACGACGTTCTCCATCGCCAACGACGTCGCGAAGTACTTCGCGATCATCCCGGCGCTGTTCGCCGCGGTCTATCCGGGCCTGGACAAGCTCAACATCATGCACCTGTCCTCGCCCAACTCCGCGATCCTGTCCGCGGTCGTCTTCAACGCGCTGATCATCATCGCGCTGGTGCCGCTGTCCCTGAAGGGCGTGCAGTACAAGCCGGTCAGCGCCGACAAGATGCTCCGCCGCAACCTCGGGATCTACGGCATCGGCGGCCTGATCGCCCCGTTCATCGGCATCAAGATCATCGACATGCTCATCTCCCTCATCCCCGGAATCGGCTGATCGCCATGAACAACTCCGTAACGAACACCGTCCGGTTGCTCGGGGCGAGCCTCAGGGCCCTCCTCGTGCTGACCCTGGTGACCGGTGTCATCTACCCGCTGGTGATCACCGGCATCGCCCAGGGGCTGTTCCACGACAAGGCGAACGGCTCCGAGATCAAGGCGGACGGCAAGGTCGTCGGCTCGTCCCTGATAGGGCAGTCGTACAACCTGCCGCTGAAGAAGGGGCAGCAGACGCCGGATCCGGACCTGAAGTGGTTCCAGGGCCGCCCGGCCAACGGCCTCGGCACGAACAGCGTCAACACGCAGTACAAGCTGATCCTGTCCGGCGCCACCAACCTGTCCGCCGACAGCAAGGTGCTGATCAAGCAGGTGCAGGACGCCAAGGCCGCGGTCGTCAAGGACAACTCGGTGCCCGGTTACACGGTCAAGCCGTCGGACGTACCCGCGGACGCGGTGACCTCTTCCGGCTCCGGACTGGACCCGGCCATCTCCCCGGCCTACGCCGAACTCCAGGTGCACCGCGTCGCCGCGAAGAACGGCCTGCCCGTCTCCGCGGTGGAGAAGCTGGTCAAGGACCACACCGAGGGCAGGACCCTGGGCTTCATGGGTGAGCCCCGGGTGAACGTCCTGGAGCTGAACATCGCGCTCAAGGACCTTGTGGCGAAGAAGTGACCGCCTTACGCGATCCGCGACGGGAGTCGGCACCCCAGGGTGCCGGCTCCCGCAGGCATGACAGGAAAGGCACACACCCATGACCAGGGTGCTCGTGGTGGAGGACGACCCGCAGCTCGTACGGGCCCTCGTGATCAACCTGCAGGCACGTCACTACGGCGTCGACGCCGCCCCCGACGGGGCCACCGCGCTCCGCCTGGCCGCCGCCCGTCAGCCGGACGTGGTGATGCTCGATCTCGGTCTGCCCGACATGGACGGCGTCGATGTCATCACGGCCCTGCGCGGCTGGACCCGTGTCCCGATCCTGGTCCTCTCCGCCCGTCAGGCGTCCGACGAGAAGGTCGCGGCCCTCGACGCGGGCGCCGACGACTACGTCACCAAGCCGTTCAGCATGGACGAGCTGCTGGCCCGGCTGCGGGCCGCCGTCCGACGCACCGAGGACACCCCGCTGGTCCCCGAGACGACGCTGGTGGAGACGGAGGACTTCACCCTCGATCTGCTCGCGAAGAAGGCCGTACGGGACGGGCGCGACGTACGCCTGACCCCCACCGAATGGCACCTGCTGGAGATCCTGGTGACCAACCCCGGCCGCCTGATCACTCAGAAGCAGCTGCTCCAGGAGGTGTGGGGGGTCTCCCAGAGCAACAAGACCAACTACCTGCGCGTCTACATGGCCCAGCTGCGGCGCAAACTGGAATCGGACCCCTCCCACCCCCGCTATCTCATCACCGAGCCCGGCATGGGCTACCGCTACGAAGGGTGAACATGGCACGCGGCAGGCTCAGGATCTACCTCGGCGCGGCACCCGGCGTCGGCAAGACCTACGCCATGCTCTCCGAGGCGCACCGCCGGGTGGAGCGGGGGACCGACTGCGTCGTGGCCTTCGTGGAACACCACAACCGGCCGCGCACCGAGGTGATGCTGCACGGCCTGGAGCAGGTGCCGCGCAGACAGATGGAGTACCGAGGCGCCACGTTCGGCGAGATGGACGTCGACGCCGTCCTGCGGCGTGCTCCGGCCGTCGCCCTGGTCGACGAACTCGCCCACACCAACGTCCCCGGCTCGCGCAACGCCAAGCGCTGGCAGGACGTGGAGGAGCTGCTCGCCGCCGGGATCGACGTGATCTCGACGGTCAACATCCAGCACCTCGAATCGCTGGGTGACGTCGTGGAGTCGATCACGGGCGTACGGCAGCGCGAGACCGTCCCGGATGAGGTGGTACGGCGGGCCGACCAGATCGAGCTGGTCGACATGTCCCCCCAGGCGCTGCGCCGCCGCATGGCGCACGGCAACATCTACAAGCCGGACAAGGTCGACGCGGCGCTTTCCAACTACTTCCGCCCCGGCAACCTGACCGCTCTGCGCGAGCTGGCGTTGCTGTGGGTGGCCGACCGGGTCGACGCGTACCTGACCGAGTACCGTGCCGAGCACCGCGTCTCCACGATCTGGGGCTCGCGCGAACGGATCGTCGTCGGACTCACCGGCGGCCCCGAGGGACGCACCCTCATCCGCCGCGCTGCCCGGCTCGCCGAGAAGGGAGCCGGGGGCGAGGTCCTGGCCGTCTACATCTCCCGCAGCGACGGCCTGACGTCGGCCTCCCCGAAGGAACTGGCCGTCCAGCGCACCCTCGTGGAGGACCTGGGCGGCACCTTCCACCACGTCGTCGGCGACGACATCCCCGCCGCCCTGCTCGACTTCGCCCGAGGCGTCAACGCCACCCAGATCGTCCTCGGCGTCTCCCGCCGCAAGGGCTGGCAGTACGTCTTCGGTCCCGGCGTCGGCGCGACGGTGGCCCGGGAATCCGGTCCCGACCTCGACGTCCACCTCATCACCCACGACGAGGTGGGCAAGGGCCGAGGACTTCCCGTCCCCGGCAGGGGCGCGCGGCTCGGCCGGACCAGGCTGATCTGGGGCTGGCTGACCGGAATCGCCGGACCGCTGCTGCTGACCTGGCTCCTGAGCAGTGTCATCCCCGACATCGGGCTAGCCAACGACATGCTCCTGTTCCTGACCCTGACGGTGGCGGCGGCCCTGCTCGGCGGCCTCCTCCCCGCCCTGGCCTCGGCGGTGGTCGGATCCGCCCTGCTGAACTGGTACTTCACCCCACCAGTCCACACCTGGACGATCGCCGACCCGCAGAACATCGTCGCCATCGCCGTGTTCTTCGGCGTCGCCGTCTCCGTCGCGTCCGTGGTGGACCTGGCCGCCCGCCGCACCCACCAGGCCGCCCGGCTGAGGGCCGAGTCCGAGATCCTCTCCTTCCTCGCCGGCAACGTCCTGCGCGGCGAGACCACCCTGGAAGCCCTCCTTGACCGGGTCCGCGAGACCTTCGGCATGGAGTCGGCCGCCCTCCTGGAACGCGAGAGCGACATCGCGCCCTGGACCTGCGCCGGCAGCGTCGGCCCCCGCCCCTGCACCACCCCCGACGACGCGGACGTCGACGTGCCCGTCGGCGACCACATGTCACTCGCCCTCTCCGGCCGTGTCCTGCCCGCCGAGGACCGCCGGGTGCTCGCGGCGTTCGCCGCGCAGGCCGCCGTCGTCCTGGACCGCCAGCGCCTGCAGCAGAAGGCCGACGAGGCCAAGGAACTGGCCGAGGGCAACCGCATCCGCACCGCCCTGCTCGCCGCCGTCAGCCATGACCTGCGCACCCCGCTCGCCGGCATCAAGGCCGCCGTCACCTCCCTCCGCTCCGACGACGTCGAATGGTCGCCCCAGGACCAGGCCGACCTCCTGGAGGCCATCGAGGAGGGCGCCGACCGCCTCGACCACCTCGTCGGCAACCTCCTCGACATGTCCCGCCTCCAGACCGGCACGGTCACGCCGATCATCCGCGAGACCGACCTGGACGAGGTGATCCCGATGGCCCTGGGCGGCGTCCCCGAGGACAGCGTGGAGCTGGACATCCCGGAGACCCTCCCGATGGTCGACGTCGACCGCGGCCTGCTGGAACGCTCGGTCGCCAACGGCGTCGAGAACGCAGTCAAGTACAGCCCGCCGGGGGAGCCGGTCCTGGTCTCGGCCAGCGCGATCGCCGACCGGGTCGAGGTCCGGGTCGTGGACCGCGGCCCCGGCGTCCCGGACGAGGCCAAGTCCCGCATCTTCGAACCCTTCCAGCGCTACGGCGACTCCCCCCGCGGCACCGGCGTCGGCCTCGGCCTCGCGGTCGCCCGCGGCTTCGCCGAGGCCATCGGCGGCACCCTCAACGCCGAGGACACCCCCGCCGGCGGCCTCACCATGGTCCTCACCCTGCCGACGGCACCCGGGCGCCGCCCGGAAGAGCCCGACCGCACATCCGCCGTCACGACGTGAGCAGCCGAGCCTCCGAGAGCCTCAGACGACGGGCGGAGCCGTGGCGAACTCCTTCCACATCCGCTGCGTGTCCAGCCGCAGCCCCAGCACGTTACGGCGGTGCACGGCCCTGAGCCCGGCCTCCAGCGGTGAGGGCGGCACCGCAAGGACCGGGCAGGTGGCGTGGGCGAGGCAGTACCGGCTCACCGAAGGCCGCAGCACCCGGTGCAGCCACCCATGCCGCCCAGCACCGACGACCAGAACGTCCTGCTCGCCCTCAGCGATCCGCACAAGCACACGCCCCGGAGCACCCCGGGCGACGAGAGCCTGCAGGGGAAAATCCGGCACGCCGGCGCCGAACACCTCCGTGAGCGCGGTGACCAGCTTCTCCCTCGCCCGGCGCTGCCACTCGTCGAGGATGAAGGAGGCGTACGGGGACCGGCGTGCCTGAAGATCCCCCTCGGGCGGCTCCCAGGTGAGAACCGCCCACAGCTCCGCTTCCCGGAGCCGAGCCTCCTCGGCGGCCCGGCGCAGGGCGGTGAGAGACCCCGGCGAACCGCTGACTCCCACTACGACACGTGGGGCTGGGATCGCGCCGGACTCGGCCATCACATTCACCGTTTCGCACACACGGCCGACGGAGGGTCCCGCCGACGTACTTCCAGGAACTCCCTTCATCTCACTGCTTCTCCAAGACGTTGAACAGCCTGTAGGCGGCTTCTTGGTGGCCTTCTGACGGCCCTTTTCCACACCCTCGGACCGGGGCGTCAGCATCCCGTCAGGGTTGTCCCGATCACCATCAGCATCCCGTCAGGGACGCCGCTAGCCGGGAAGACCGGGCATACCGTTGGGCCCCGGCCCCGGTCCGCCTCCCCGCGTCCGGGGCACCCAGATCCCTCGCTCCCTGCCTGTCGGGAGACACCCCATGGCAGAACTCCGCTACGGCGAAGACCCCGAGCCCTCCGATCCGTCACCGGCCGGACCCCTGCACGTCCCGGTCCGGCGGGGCCCCTCCGGCTGCGCGGCGGGCCGGACGGTTGACGGAGCGGGCGTCAGTAGGTGGGGCCGTAGGGGCTCCAGTGCCCGAGGAAGGGTTTCAGGTCGTCGGCCCGTGGGTTGGGAATGACGGGCAGCCGGGGCGGTGTGTTCAATGGGTCGAGGCGCTCAACGGTGGCTGCTGCCCAGCTGATCCATGCTTCGGCTTCGGTTCTGGTCTGCCCCGGTGGCATGGCCTCGACTCGTGTGCGCGCCGCGCTCACGTACTCGGTCAGTCGGATGGCGTGGCGCCATGCCACTTCCTGTGCTTCGAGGTGCCGGACGCGGTACGCCTCCGCGTACCGGATGCGGGCTTGTTCCATGGCGGCTTCCCAGCGGATGCGCTTCTGACGTGCCGCTTCGGCCTCGTCCTGGCGTCTGCGTTCGGCGGCTTCGCCGCGAAGCGTGACCTCCTGTGCGATCTCGGGGAGCTGCTCTTCGAGGGGACGGCCGGGAGCGTCGGCCCACTCGCTTGCCCGGTGTGGCTGGCCGCCGCTGACGATGAAGCGGAGGCGTTCGGACGGGGTGTAGTCGAAGCGGGGGATTCTGACCCAGGAGTACTTCTTGGCCTCGGCGAGTTCCTTCTCGGTGGCAACGTGCTCGGCCCGGTCCTGCTCCTGGAGGACGAGAAAGCCCACGGGCTGGCCCTGTGCGGTGATGGTGAAGTGAGGATGTGCCCTGCGGCGGCGATGAGACGGGGGTGCGAAGCCGGTCTGCCCGGCCGAGCAGGTGTGTCCTTCGGCCTCGGCAGCGGTGATCAGTGCCTGGATGAGGCGGAGAGCGCGTCCTTGGACGGGCTTGGTCAGGCCGAGCGGCTGCCGTTCGTTCTGCATGGCCCGGATAACGGTGTGCGGCCGAGTGAGCCGCGAGGGCACGGGGACGGGGTCGAGGACGGCAAGACGCCAGGCGGGGATGTCGACGAGCTTGATCTCGTACCCGTCACGGCACCAGCTTCCGTACAGCTCCTTCGTCTCCGGAACCCTTCCGGACCTGCGTGCCGCGGCGACGCGGGACGGCCACTTCTCCAAGCCCGGACCGCTGCCACTCTTGACGATCCCGCCGCCGGCATCCGCGAGCTCGAGCTCTTGCAGCAGCTGCTCGGTGACCGTCACGCGATACTGTGCGGGAGGGCATGGCTTTGGTCTGGCGGCCGGAGCCTGTGCTTGAGTGGCCGGCGGTTGCGGAGCGGCGGCCTGGGTCTTCCGCGTGTGCGAGCCGCGGGGAGGGTACGTGCCGTGTGCCAGGTAGTGCCGGCCGGCGCTCGTCAGGGCGACGCTCCACTGCCCGGCCTTCCGGGAGACCGTGGCCAGGCCCCGGTTGTGCAGTGCCTGGCAGGTGGTCTTGTAGGAGCTGGTCTCCCATACGCCGGCAGGGCACCCGGCTCCCACCCACTGCAACACCGAGAGCTGTCGCTCATTGACCCGCCGTTCCAATGGTCCGCCTTCGACTCGAAGTGACGTACGACGGCGGCATGGTGCCAGTTCCGTTGGCAGGCGACCGGTGCTTCGACTCGATTCGTCCGAACGAGCGGGCTGACGTGGCTGCAAGCCGGATAGACGGAGAACGGTAGGTGGGTGCTGTCCTGCGGCGGGGTCTGACTCCTGAGATGCCTGACCGGAAGTGTCCTGCTCACACTGTGTCGACCACCGGCCGGGGGCGGTGCGTTGCTGGTCTCGGGCTGACCGGGCGTGTCTCGATAGGGGCTTGCCGGACAGGCGTCATCACGATTCTGACCGTCCGCACGGTCCGGTGCCGGCTAGCGATAAGCCGTCGGCCTGAAAGGGAGCGAGCGTGACTGGCACACCATCCGCTTCGCGTTCTCGTCGGCGCCGGCCGGCGGGGGAGGTGGTCCTGGGTGTGGACACGCATCGGGATGCCCATGTGGCCGCGGTGCTCTCCCTGGTGGGGGAAGTGATCGGCACCGCAGAGTTCCCGGCCAGCGCGGCTGGGTACGGAGACCTGCTGGGGTGGGCCAGGGCGTCGGGTACGGTGCGCCGGGCCGGAGTGGAAGGGACCGGTTCCTTCGGGGCAGCTCTGTCCCGCTACCTGCTGGCCCAGGGCGTGGACGTTTTCGATGTGAACCGGTTCGACCGGGCTGACCGCCGCCGGCGCGGCAAGTCCGACCCGCTCGATGCCGAGAACGCGGCCCGGGCGGTGCTGAGCGGGCGAGCGCGCGCCCAGGCCAAGACTGGCGACGGGCCGGTGGAGATCGCCCGGATGTACAAACTGGCCAAGGACTCGGCGGTCAAGGCCCGCACCCAGGCGATCAACCAGCTCAAGGCCGTCCTCATCCGTGCCGATTCTCAGCTGAGGGAGGAACTTGCCGGGCTGGGCAACGCAGAACTCTTCCGCACCTGCGTCGGGCTCGTCGACGACAGTCTGAACCACGAGGCCGACGAAAGGGCGGTGCTCCACGCCACCCACGTCACCCTGGGTCTCCTGGCCCGGCGCATCAGTCAGCTCAGCCAAGAGATCCAGGACCTGGAAGGCCGCCTGACCCGGCTGGTGGAACGCCACGCTCCGCAGTTGCTCGCGGTGGTGGGCATCGGTCCGGATACGGCTGTCACTTTGCTGATCACGGTGGGGGACAACCCGGAACGCCTGGGCAGTGAGGCGTCGTTTGCAGCGCTGTGCGGGGTCAGCCCGGTCGAGCGTTCGTCGGGCAGTCGGCAGTACCGTCGCCTCAACCGCGGCGGCGACCGGAAAGCGAACGCGGCCCTGCACCGGATTGTGCAGACCCGCCTCCGCGTCGACCCGCGCACCCAGGAGTACTAACGAGCGCCGCAGCAAGGAGGGCAAGACCCGGCGCGAGATAGTCCGAAGCCTCAAGCGTTACGCGGCCCGGGAGGTCTTCCACCTGGTCAGACCAGTGCAGTCGTCACCTCCGTTATAGGGGCAGTGCGAAGCAGTGAAGCCCATCCGGGAACCAGCCCCCGACGGGGCTTCTGCTCGGAGCCCTGGGACGAAGCCCCGCCGGAGCGCTCCGGCGGGGCTTCGCCGTGATCTCGACTGTGCTTGCGCGCATGACCGCGTTCGGCTCCGCACACAGTGCGCGCTCCTGCGATGCTCGCGGGACGCTGGATTTGCGATTGCGCCCATCTGGGAGGGGAGCCGTAAGACGACGCAGCCGCGCCGGGAAGCCGACGGGGCTGTTCCAGCCGCTGGGTCTCACCGGATCACTTCAGCCGGGCACCGGGACAAGGCGCTGGAGTACGGCAAGGGCATCTGGATGCGTTACAGCTGCCGACTCATGCAAGCGGTTCGACGGGATTGCCTCCTGGTTCAGACAGGGCGGCGAGATCATCTACCGTCGGCGCCGGTGCGTCATGCTCGGGCGCTGCTGATACGGGCTCGCCGCAGTGGCGCTCCTGCTCGGTGGAGACTGGCGAGTGCTTGCCGGTAGGAGGCGATCAGTCCGGTTTCCAGATAGTCGACTCCCAAGTCCTGGCAGTAGTGGCGGACGATGGGCCGGGCCCTGCGCAGGTGGGGGCTGGGCATGCTGGGGAACAGGTGGTGTTCGATCTGGTGGTTCAGGCCGCCCAGGGCGAGGTCGGTGAACCAGCTGCCGCGTACGTTGCGTGCGGTGAGGACCTGCCGGCGCAGGAAGTCGGGGCGGTCGTTGCCGGTCAGGGTCGGCATGCCCTTGTGGTTGGGGGCGAAGAGGCAGCCGAGGTAGAGGCCGAACAGGCCCTGGTTGACGGCCAGGAACGCGATCGCCATGCCGGGTGGGAGGACGAGGAACAGTGCGGTCAGGTAGGCGGCGGTGTGCCCGTAGAGCAGCGTGCCGTCCAGGGCGCGGCTCTTCAGGGTGCGGTTGCCCAGTGCTCGCGCGCTGGAGACATGAAGGTTGACCCCTTCGAGCAGGAGCAGGGGAAAGAAGAGGAACGCCTGCCGACGGCCGATGATCCTCGGCAGTCCGGTCGCGGCGCGGGCCTGGTCCTGGGACCACACCAGCAGGTCCGGGGCGATGTCGGGGTCGAGGTCCTCGTGGTTGGGGTTGGCGTGGTGGCGGGTGTGTTTGTCCTGCCACCATCCGTAGCCCATCCCGATCGCGGCCCCGGCGATGCGGCCGGCCGTCTCGCTGGGCCGGCGCCGGCGGAAGACCTGGCGGTGCGCGACGTCGTGGGCGAGCAGAGCCACCTGCCCGAACATCACGGCGAGGAACGCGGCGAGCGCCAGGGTCCACCACCCGGCGCCGATGACGACGAACGCGCTCCAGCCCCCGGCGTAGGCGACGGCCACGACGATGGACCGGACGGTGTAGTAGCCGGGGCGCCTGTTCATCAGGCCGGCCTCGGCGATCTTCTTCGACAGGCGGGCGAAATCACTGCCACCTGCGGGGGGAGGCGGGCGACGGCGCGGGGTATGCGTGGTCATGGTCTGGGAGTGTCCTTCCCGGCTGACGGGCCGCATCCGGTCGTGCGGTGTACGCCGGATGCGATGCGGCGGCCGGGTACCCACATCCCTGCCTTCGGACCGGCACCCGATGCTCGTCGGTCGGAGCTCCGGATGTCGCGGGCTTTGACGTAAGGCCCCCACGGAGGGTGGCTGCTGTCGATGAACCTGCCGCGCTGGCAATCGGGGCGAAGCGGCATGACAGGGGTATAGGACACTAGCCTCGGGCCATGGTGACGCGTACCCGGCTGTATCACGACGGCACTCTGGTCCTGGAGGGCTTTCCCGCCAGTGACGTCTCTGCGCATCTCGCTGATCCGGCGTCGGTCCTGTGGCTGGACCTGCACCGGCCCGGAGCCGCTGAACTCACCATGCTCGGTCAGGAGTTCGGCATCCACGAACTGGCTCTGGAGGATGCCGCTCACCATGGACAGCGGCCGAAACTCGACCGCTATCGCACCCACGAGTTCCTCAGCGCCTACGCCGTGACCGTCAGCCCGGACGGTGCGCAACTGACGTACAGCGAGATCGCCGTATTCCTCACCAGCCAGGCCATGATCACCGTCCGCAAGGACGACGGCCTCGACATCGAGGACGTTGTCGCCCGCTGGGACGAGAGCCCGGACCTGGCCGGCCACGGCGTCGGATTCCTGCTGCACGGTCTGCTCGACCATCTCGTGGACGGACACTTCGCCGCGGTCCAGCAGTTGGACGACAGCGTCGAGGAGCTGGAGGGTCTGCTCTTCGCGGCCGGGCGCCGTGAGATCGAAGCCGTGCAGCGCCGGGTTTTCGCACTGCGTAAGTCGCTCGTCCAGCTGCGCCGCGTCGTGCTCCCGATGCGTGAGGTGGTCAACACCCTCATGCGCCCCGGCCTGCACCTGATCAACGACCCTCTCGCCCCGTACTACCAGGACGTCTACGACCACGTGCTGCGTGCCACCGAGTGGACGGAATCACTGCGGGACATGGTGGCCTCGGTCATGGAGACGAACCTCTCGGTCCAGGCCAACCGCATGAACCTGATCATGAAGAAGGTGACGAGCTGGGCCGCGATCATCGCCGTACCCACCGCGATCACCGGCTACTACGGCCAGAACCTCCCCTATCCCGGTTTCGGCCGCGAGTCGGGATTCATCACCTCCGCCGCCGTCATCGTGCTCCTGTCCGCATTGCTGTATCTGACGTTCAAGCGCAAGGACTGGCTCTGACCGGCATCGGCACCGGCGACCAGGTCCCGAAGGCAGGAAACTGCCTGGTCATCCCGGGCTTTTCGGACCGGTGAGCGGAGTAGTGTGAAGACACCGGGAGTTCTTCGCGCACCGGCTCCGCTGCGGGTGCCGTTCCCGGTGATCGACAGCGCCGGGCCGCACCCACGAGCCCGGGGACAGGTTCGCGCCATGGCCGTGACCATTGACCGTACGACATCGAGCAGAGGTGCGTCGCCGCAGCCGGCCCGGCTGTCCCTGACGCCCGCGCCGGGCGGGCTGGACGGTATGTGGTGGCCTCGCTCCCGTGCCTTCACCCGTGAGCTGCCGTCGTTGACGGCCGCATTGGGTGATCTCTGGGGTCGTATCACGGGTGTCACCGTGCACCCGGCCTACTGGCCCGTCCTGCCGCATTGGGTGTCCTACGCCGGGCGCACCGTGCAGGTGGGCTGGTCCACCGAGGAGCAGGATCCCCACAGACTCACTCTTTTCTCCGCTGACGGCCGCCGGGACGTGCTGGTGATTCCGCCGGAAACCGGTGCGGATGCCGCCGCGCAGTTGATGGTCGGCGACGGCGTCGATGCCTCGGCCCGGGAGCAAGCAGCAGACAGGATCGATGCACGAAACAGGGAAGAAGCCTGGGAGGCCGACGGCGGAGCAGGTCGACCGTCGTCCCTGCCCCGGCCCATCGGCTCGGCAGGGCCTTCGCCCGCCGGTCGGCGGAGGTGAGATCCCATGCTCGTCATCGCCGTGGCCGTGCTGCTCGTCCTGATCGCCGTCGGAGTCGTTCTGATCCACCGGCTCAACGGCCAGCACGCCGAACGGATCGCTGCCTTCCACTACAGCGATGTTCTGCCGGGGATCGGGCGTCGGCCCCGGAGGCACCGTCGGTCGGCGGTGGACGCGACCGTTCCGACGCGCCCCACCGCGACGGCGACCGCGGATGACATCGACTTCGGCCCGACCGTGGGCAGTAGAGGAAGGCGCGTCATGGCGATGTTGCGGGACCGGAAGACGTACCGCGAGAGGATCATGCAGGCTCTGTACCAGGCCGCCGAGGGCAATCGCCTCCTGGGTGTCGATGGGGCGAAGCTCCGCACGGACCTGGGTATCCCTGAGCAGGACATGGCCGCTGCCTGTATGTACCTGGCAGGTGAAGGCTGGGTCGTCGTGGACTGGGAGAGGGGCAACACGCCCGCGATGATCACGCTGACGCACCAGGGGATCCGGCAGATGGAGACGGAAGAGGAAGGGCGTGGCTGAGCCGCCGCGTCGGCTTCCTCGGACCGAAGTGAACCCTCGCAAGGATTGCTTACGACGGATTAATCCCTTTGATGTAACCTGGAAAGCGGGTCGGCGCACGCTCACGTGCAATGACCCGGAAGGGCGGCTCCGGCGGGTATACGCCGGAGCCGTTGCCTGTTTCCGCAACCGCGCCCTGCGGCGAAGCGCTCGCGGGAGCGTCGTGCGGAGTACCGTGAGGTAGCAGGGTCGTATCGTGGTAGCACGCCCTGCGGTCGCACTGCTCTCTGCGGACGGGCGGACACCATGGCCGACTCAGACACCCCCGACCTCCCCAGGCTCCTGCCGGACGCCGTCCACCGGTCGGTGCACCCCGGGACGGCCCTGCTGCGGCTGGAGACGACACACGCACGCGAGGGAATCCTGGACGGCGCATGGTGGCCGCGGTCCCGGAACATCGGTGCGGAGCTGCCCTCGCTGATCTCCGCGTTGACCGAGCACCTCGGACCTGTCACCCGGGTCGGTCTGGACGGCAGCGCCTGGGACGAACTGCCGACCCGGGTGATGGTCGACGACCGGGTCGTGCACATCGACTCCTTCCCGGTCGGTGACGACACCGTCCTCCTCACCCGGGGCGACCGGGACCACTTCTCCCTGATGCTGGTCCCTCCGGGCACGTCGCCCGATGCGGCACGCGCCGCGATGGCCAGGGCCGTACGGGCCGACAACGTCACCGAGGCCAGGCAGATCCTCATCGAAACGGGCAGCGACACGCCACCTACGCCGGCCTGACACGTCCGTCGCAGATCGACTCTCCACCGGCCTGGACGCTAGATGCGGGCGAACTCCTCCGTCTGCTGGGCGAATTCCCGGGCCATCGCGGTGCTGACCGTGGGCTTGGTGTCGCAGATCGTGTCCAGGTAGTCGTCGGTGGTGGGGGTGGTCCGGGTTCCGGTGTCGAAGGTGCGCTCGAACTGGGCCTGGGAGACGGTGCGCGCCGCGTGGGCGATGTCGGCGGGGGTGAACCCCTCGCTGGCGGACGCGAGTACCGCGCTGTCGGCCCGTGCGCCCGCTCGGGCCAGGTAGCTCTCCCACAGTGCGGTCCTGGCGGTGTGGTCGGGAGGGCCGATCGGCAGCACGTAGTCGAAGCGGCCGTGCCGCAGGAACGCGGAGTCGAGCGTGGTCACGTTGTTCGTGGCGCAGACGAGCAGCCGTCCGTCCTGGCTTCGGAACCGGACGATCGCCTTGAGCAGTTCGTTGACGACGCCGACAGCGGTCGCGTCCGCGCCACCGCGTTCGCCGGCGACCTCCTCGACCTCGTCGATGAAGACGAGGACGTGGTCGAGCCGGGCGATCTCGTCGAAGCGCCGGTTCAGCCCGGTCGCCAGGCCGTACTCGGCGGCCAGACGGGCGGGGAACAGTTCGAGGAAGGGCCATCCCAGGCGGCTGGCGATCGCGTGCGCGAACGTGCTCTTGCCGGTCCCGGGCGGGCCGAACAGCATCACCGCCCGTGGCGGTTCCACTCCGTGCTGGGCGGCCAGTTCGGGATGGGCCAGCGGCAGGACCAGGCGCCGCTCGATGAGCTGCTTCTCCCGTTGCATGCCCGCGACCTTCTGCCACAGCCCCCCTGGCGGCAGCTCCGCTCCGAGCGAGGACAGCGTGCCGGCCGACTGCGGGGTCACCGGTCCGCGTTTCTCGAAGAAGACCAGCCCGGGGCGGGCGCCGAAGTCGCAGTTGCGCAGGGCGGTGGCACCGGTCTCGCCCTCGGGCAGGGCGGCGTGCACCGCGCGGACGCCGGCGGCGAAGAGCCGTTGCTCAAGGGCGGTGATCAGGGCACTGCCCAGCCCGCGCTGCCGCCAGGTGGGCGCCATGCAGATCCGCAGGATCCATGCCCGTTCGCCCTCCACCCTGCTCACCGCGGCGCCGATCAGCACGTCGTCGGCCGTGGCCACCACAGCCGGGTGGCGGGTCTGGAGGGCCATTACGGCGTCCGAGAGTGGGAAGAGCGGCGGCTCCTCGGTCGTGCCGCTCTGCATGTCGACACGGATCACCGCTTCGAGATCGTCCTCGGTGTAGTCCCTGACCCGCCAACCCGTCATGATCAGCTCCGCGTGTTCGGCCGTACCCCCATCATCAGCCGGTGCCCGGAGGACGCGCGCGACAGGCGACGGTCACGAATCCTCCCTGGTGCCACGGATCGCTCGGGCCGTAGTCGGCTTCACGCCGCGGTGCCGGGCGCGCTGCCTGCCGGGCTGAGGGACGTGTCGGTGCGGCCGGTGCCGGCCGGTGGCGCTGCCGCGGCGGGTGCGGCGGCAGCGGTTTCCCGGGCGAGGAAGGAGCCGAGCTCGCCGATCGTGCTCATGAGGGGGGCCGGGAAGACGACGGTGGTGTTCTGGTCGACACCGATCTCCACCAGGCTCTGGAGATTGCGCAGTTGAAGCGCCAGGGGGTGGGCCATCATGGTGTCCGAGGCGTCGCCGAGCGCGGCTGCGGCCAGGGACTCGCCCTCCGCGTTGATGATCTTCGCTCGCTTCTCCCGCTCGGCCTCGGCCTGGCGGGCCATGGCGCGCTTCATGGTGTCGGGCAGCTGGATGTCCTTGAGCTCGACCAGCGTGACCTGCACACCCCAGTCGACGGTGGTGACGTCGAGGATCTGGCGGATGTCCAGGTTGATACGGTCCGTCTCCGACAGCGTCTCGTCGAGCGTGTGCCGGCCGACGACCTTCCGCAGGGTGGTCTGGGCGATCTGGTTGATCGCCGCGTTGACGTTCTCCACGGCGACGACCGACTTCACGGCGTCGACGACCCGGAAGTAGGCGACCGCCGACACGTCCACGCTCACGTTGTCCCGGGTGATGATGCCCTGGGACTGGATCGGCATGGTGACGACCCGCAGCGACACCCGGTGCAGGGTGTCGACGAACGGGATGATGAACCGCAGCCCCGGGGAGCGTGTTCCGACGAGTCGGCCGAAGCGGAACAGCACTCCCTTCTCGTACTGCTTGACGACCTTCACGGACAGGGCGAGGGCCAGGACGGCCAGAAGGCCGATCACGACGATGAGAACGATCAGGGCTTGCATGTACTGCTCCTCGGGACGAGGACCACGGGGGCGGGGATCCGCCGGTCGAGACCCCTGCATGTGCCTGCGCCGGTTCGCGAGGCAGGGCCGAAACCCGGGAAGGCACCGGTCGGGGCGGCCGTCTCACATGCCGATGACCAGGCGACTGGCGCGATCCGTCCCTGCCGGAACGGCCGCTGAGGCGGGGCCGTCCTCCCCGTACTTCCCTGCCTCGTCGGGTTCGAGTGGCCGGTCGGCGGCGGAGACGGCGTGCCGGGTCTCGTCCGCGGCCATGAGAGCGCTTGCGGTCAGCGGTGGGCCGTCGTAGTCGGACGCGGCCGCCATCAGGCGGGCCGCCGACTTCGTCTCGGTCTCGGGTGGGATGACCAGCAGGTCCCAGCGGCCGGTGCCGTAGGAGAGCAGCAGCAGCTTGTGCGGGTCGATCTCCGGGGTGAACCATCCGACCTTGACGACATGACCGCCCACGGGGATCTCGTGCGGGATGACCGGCCAGTACTTCGGGTTGACGGCGATGCGGGTGATGCGGCCCCACAGAGGGTCCAGCACATCGGTCAGTGCGGGCAGCTCGCTCAGCAGGTCCCGGGAGCGGGGCCACCAGGCACCGTCCAGGAGGCCGCGCGACGGGCCGTCGGTCTTCAGCGCGAGACGCGCGGCCGGGGCTGCGACGGGCTCGTGGTGTGGCAGGAGTTGGTGCAAGGTCGCCGACATGATGCGGACCCGTCTCCGGGCCGCCTTGGCGGCGCCCCGGGTTTCGTCTCTCGCCGAGAACGACCCGGCGTGGAAGCCGGTGTGCGAAATGCCCTCGGTGCTGTCCACGGTACTCCGCACACGCCGGGGCGGTTGTGGAGACGCCGCCGCATTCGGTGAAGCGGCTGTCGATACCGGCGGGCAGTGGGCTCAGGGCGCCGGGGCACGTCGTACGCCGGCTACCGGACCGGTCTCACGCCCGACGGCTCGCATGCCCTGGCCGGCACTCCTTGGCTGTATTGCGCGGGAGGTGTTCCCCGTGTTTCGTTCAACCCGTCGCTCCCCATCGGTCCGCCGGGCGCGGGCGGGGAGTATCCTGGTGATTACCGAGAGCATCTCGTACACCGGCTTCCACGCCGGGTCGTTCTCGGCGATTCATCACAACCGGGCCGGCCGTGACCGGCCCGGGGTTGGGTCCCCGCCATGACCGCGACCATTCCGTTCACACCCGCAGTCGGAGGCCGGGCCGCTTCTTCGTCACCGCTCCGACTCACGCTGGCGCCGACCGGCGCCCCTGCGGCCCTGATCGACGGTGCCTGGTGGCCCCGTTCGCGCAACCTGACGGAGCAGCTCCCGGCGCTCGTCGAATGTCTCGACCGGCTGTGGGGGCGGATCACCCGGGTAGCGGTGAGCCGCACGTTCTGGCCGGTCATTCCGGGGGAAGTGCCCGCGCACGGCCACATGGTGCGCGTCGGCTGGTCCAACGCCGGGCAGGATCCGCACAAGCTGTTGCTGCTGTCCTACACCTTCGGCCGCTGGGACCTGCTGGTGATCCCACCGGAGACAGCCCCGGCCACCGCGGCCCGGCTCATGGCCGCGGCCACCGACCCGTCACGGAGCCTCACGGCGACCGGCCTGATCCATGAGGCCGAACGTTTCCGGGCCGCGGCAGAGGCAGCGGCCGACTCGGACTCACTCGGGGAGGCGGTCTGGGACTCCGAAGGCGGACACGACGCCCCCCACCCCGCCTCACGCACTCCTGACGGACCGGTCACCGGTCACGGGCCCCCACCACGGCAGTAGGAGCATGGGAGATATGGGCACCTTCGTGACGGTGAGCGTGCTGCTCGCGATGATCGTCTTCGGTGTGATCGTGATTCAGCTGTTCACCGCGAGCCACGATGATCGCATGGAGACCCTGACCTCCGGCCGTACCCGGCGGTGGCGGTTCTCGCCATGGCACCGCACGGGGAAGTGAACCCGCTCCAAGGAGGATCGCGGAGCCGCCCCCGCCGGTAGGACTTTCGCAAAGAGCGGCGGGAGAGGAACGTAGTGTGCCGTCGGCCATGTCCATGGTGGTGCGCTGCCGGCTCACTCCAGGAGGGCGAGGTCGTCGGTGGCGCTCCCGCGCCATTCGATCAGCAGGAGCGTCGCATCGTCCGTGGTGATCCCGCCCCGCGCCCGTTGCAGCGCGTGGGAGAGGGAGCGCGCCACCGTCCGGATCTGTTGGGCCGTGGGCTCAAGGTGGTTCACCCACCCGATGAGCTGCTCCTCACCGAATTCCTCACCGCCGACATCGCGCTCCTCTATCAGTCCGTCGGTGAAGCACAGGATCCGGTCGCCGGGGGTGAGAGCCACTTCACTGATCCGGGGCTCGTGACCGCCGAAGCCGACGGGCAGCGTCGTCGGGCCCTCCAGCCGTCGTACGACACGGTGTCCACGGATCAGCACAGGAGCGGGATGTCCGGCGTTGACCCACTGAAGCCTGCCCGTGGCCGTGTTGAGCCGCATCATCTGAGCGGTCACGAAGTGGTCGGGGCCGAACTGCTCGGTGACGGCCCGGTCCATGAACGTATAGATCTCCGACAGGCCGACGCTGATGCGCCGGGCATGCCGGTAGGCTCCGATGACCACCGTGGCCATCGTGGCGGCGTCCAGTCCGTGGCCCATCGCGTCGACCATGGCCACATGCAGGACATCGCCGTTGAGGGCGTAGTCGAAGCTGTCGCCGGCCACGTCGTAGGCGGGTTCCAGCATCCCGGCCAGCTCGACCCGGGGCGTGGACATCGCCAGCGGTGGCAGCAGCGACCACTGGATCTCCGCCGCCACACTCATCGGTTCCCTGCGGCGCAGCCGGAAGAACAGATCGGTGTAACCGTGCTTGGTCACCAGCATGTCGGCCACGAGCGAGGCGAGCCTGCGCAGCAGCCGTCGCTCGTCGTCGTGGAGGTGGTCCAGGGTGACGGCCAGGACGCCCACCTGGTCGCCACCGTCCAGCAGGGGCATATACACCCGTACACCGCCGGCCTGCGGCACCTCGACGGGACGCGCCTCCTGGAAGGCACGACCGGCATCGGAGCCGTCGATCGGCTGCGGTTCCCCGGCTGCCAGCCCGTCGCCCGGCAGGGGGACGAGCCACACCTGGCCGTAGTCCTGCAGGAAGAGCGAGGTCTCGCGGCCGTCGAGCATGCCGATCTGCCGTGCGACGAGCGGACCGAGCTCGTGCGGCGGCAACTCGTGCCCCTGGTCCAGCAGGACTCCCAGAAACTCCTCCCCGAAGCGCTCCGACCGGGTGGAGCCTTCCGCGGGTCCTTGCCGCTCACCGCCCGTCATCGCCGTGGTCCCGGGGGACGTTCGGGCGGATCCTCACGAAGGTGCTGTGCATACGAACTCCCGACGGAGACTCACGGGCCGACGCGGTGGGGAACTTCCGCCCGGACCGTGGGGGCCGATCCACCGACTCCCCAACGAGTCGGCCGTGTGCTCGTGCGGCGAGGACCGACACAACGGCCACCGGTCGGCCCGCGTCCGAACGGCGGCGGCTGGCCGGCACCGGCGGCGGCCTCAGGCGGATCGACCTCTCCGCCGTCGTCGTCCGCCGCCGCGAACATCTTGGTGGGGTCCGCGCCGTCTGCCGGCCTGCCCGCAGCATGGATCACTACCCTGCAGGGCAACCGACCCCGCCTACCAGTAGTGGCGTCGACCGGCGACGGCGTGTCCCATCGCGCCGAGGATCCACAGGATGGCTCCGACGACCAGCAGGATGATCCCGATGGTCCACAGGATGGACAGGCCGGTGAGGAAGCCGACGACGAGCAGTATGACGCCCAGGATGATCATGATCTCTCCTTCGGGGAGTGGTGTCGGCGCGCCCGCGAACCGCGGTGGGCCGCAAGGGCGTCGGCGGGAACGGCCGATCTCCTCCTTACTCCACGCGGTGTGGTCCGTGGCGGCTGACCTGTAGGCGGACCTCGGCGGGCATGTCGATGAGGCCGGTGGACCGACGCGCGGTGCCGATCGGGCCTTCGCACAGGGCACCGAGAGTGGCGCCGGGCGTGCCCTCGGGGGTGAGGGTGAGCTTGATGCGGGTGTGATGGCGGCCCGGTCGGCCGGTGATGAGTACGGCCGCATGGCCTACCCCTGGCAGGGCACCGGCTTCGTTCGCGATCGCTTCGCTGAGTGCGCGGTCGCGCAGTTCGACGCCCTCCTGCGGGGGTGTGCCGCCGACGGGTAGTGAGCCGGGGCGGTGTCGGCTCAGCTGGGCGAGCAGCCACCACAGGGCGAGCAGGGCGGTGAGGACGAGGGCGGCGATGACCGCGGGCCACCACCACCAGCCCTGGCTGCTCCAGCGTGCCCGGTCGGCGGAGCCGAGCAGGACGTCGGCCGGGGTGGTCAGGGGCCAGCCGGCGGGTGGGGCCAGATCGTGCCGCCGGTAGAGGTCGAGCCCGGCGAAGAGGATGAGCAGTCCGCCGCCGAGGAGGACCAGTCCGGCGAGGGCCAGCAGAGTGCGGTTGAGGGCGGATCGCGGCGTCATGGCGGGCTCCGGTGCTGCGGGTCTTGTGTCAGCGGGTGCGTCGCCGCGCCCGTACGGCGATGCGGGGAGGACGGGCGAGGGCGAGCCGGTCGCGCTCCTCGTCGAGGACGGCGGTGAGGTCGTCCTTCACCTGTCGGGGGTCTCGGAAGCGGACGTCCGCGCGGGCTTTGATGCGGTGGCGGCCCACCAGGACGTGCGCCGCGCCGACTCCGGGGACCCGCATGGCGGCGTCGCGCAGCAGGACGGCGGCGCTGTTGCGGTCCACGAAGGCCCGCAATCGCGGGCAGCCGGCGGGTGAGCGCAGGGGCAGCCAGCGTCGCTGACCGGGGGTGAGGGCCAGGACGATCAGCCAGACGCCGACGGCGGCGGCCACGGCGGCCCCCGTCAGCATCCACACGTCGTCCACCGGGCGGGTCGCCAGTTCGTCGGCCAGGTGCCGTCGCCAGGCCGCGGCCGGACGTCCCGCCCGTACGGCGACGACGTCGACGAGCGTCGCGACCGCGGCCACGAGGATCACCGCGGCGACCAGCGCCGCCGTGACGCTGCGCGCCGACCACTTGCGACGGGTTCGGTGCCCTCCTTCGCGCTCACCGGCTGTGAGGTCCGAGGTGGACACGTCGCGTTCGGGAGGATCGGGCTCCTTCGTCAGCGGCACTGCGCCACGGTGCCCGGACGACGCGGAGCCGCGGCCCGGGGGACGTGGACCGGATGTCATCACGATCGCCCTTCCTGCACGGCGTGCCCGGTGACCCGGGCCGCCCGGCCGCTCACCGGACCCGCCCCCGGCTCGAGTCGGTGGCGGTCACCAGCCGCCGGACGGTGAGGAGGACCTCTCCCACTCGCAGCCCGGTCAGCTGGGCGACCCGTTCGGCGACGTCCCGCTGGATCCGCTCGCATACACGCGGGATGTCGGTGGGGTAGGGCAGGTCCATGGTCAGATGCAGGCGCACCGATCCGGTACGGACGGCGGCGGAGGCGTGGGGTGCCGCAGGTCCGCCCCGATCGGGCGGTACCGCGGCGCGCCGCGCCTGCGCCGCGCGCGCGGCCTGCGCGGCGATACGGGCGACCACCCTGTCCGGGATGACGGTGGCGCCCCGCTCGGCCGGGGGCGGCAGCCCGGCGGCCGGCGCCGGCGGGCCCGACCCCTCACCGGGGGAACCGGGCCGGGTCTTCACCGCTGCCTCCGTGTCCGGAGGTCCAGGTCGCCCTGTACGACGAGGCCGACGATCAGCCCCGCCGCGCCCAGGACCAGCACCAGCAGAAACGCCCAGAAGCCGCCGAAGTAGCCGGCGAAGCCGAGGGCCATACCGGCCGCGAGTCCCGTCGTTGCTGTGTTCATCTTGCACTCACCCGTCTCGCGAGTGTCCCTCCCGCCGTGATCATCCGCTCGTGCCCGAGGACACGGCGGTGCTCCCGGCAGCGGTCACCTCACGCGGCCCTCGTCCGGTCCGGTCTGTTCCTCCTCGTCGTCGGGCAGGTGGACGTCGTCGACGGCGATGTTCACCTCGACGACCTCCAGGCCCGTCATCCGCTCCACGGCGCTGATGACGTTGGTGCGTACGCCGCCCGCGACGTCGACGATGGAGACGCCGTACTCGACGACGACGTCCAGGTCCACCGCGGCCTGCCGTTCCCCGACCTCGACCTTGACGCCGCGGGTGACCGCTCCGCCTCCGCCTGCGCCGGGGACGTGTTCCCGCATGGCGCCGAAGGCGCGGGCCATCCCGGCGCCCAGGCTGTGGATGCCCGGTACCTCGCGGGCGGCCATGCCCGCGATCTTGGCCACCACGCCGTCCGCGATGGTGGTCCTGCCCCGTGTCTCGGCCGGAGCCCCGGCCCCGGTGCGGCCCTTGAGCGCGCTCACGCCTGTTTCGGGCCGGCTGCCCCCGCCGACGCTGGTGATGTTGTCCGTCATGGCGGTCGCCTCGATCGGTCGGCCGGACACCGGAATGGTGCCCGTCGAAAGTTGGACATATCGAGCGGCGGAGTCCTCACGTGCCCTGGTATGTGATGTGCATCACATCTCTTTTCGGGGGTACACGGTCGTTCCGAGCCTGCGTGGGAGCGCCATGATCGAACGCACTGCTTCCCCACGACTGGGGTGCGACCTGCCCGACCGTCTGCTGGCGGTGCGGGCGGCCGAGGGAGACGAGGACGCCTTCGCCGTTCTCGTCCAGCGGCACAGCCGCTCCCTCCTGACCCTGGCCCGCTGCATGCTGGGCAACCCCCAGGACGCCGAAGAGGCCGTCCAGGACGCCTTCGTCAGTGCCTGGCGCCACCTGCCGGAATACCGCCACAGGGCGGAGTTCCGCACCTGGATGTACCGGATCACCGTCAACCGCTGCCAGACCATGTGCCACCGCCGGCCGCCGCCCCTCCCCCTGGACACCGTCGCCGAACCCGCGGCGGGCGACGCGTGGAGCCAGCCCGCCCGGACCGCCGAGCAGGACGCGGCCACGGCCGCCCTGTCCCGCGCTCTCGCCGAGCTGGACGCCGGACAGCGGGTCTGCTGGATCCTGAGGGAGGTGCAGGGACTGCCCTACAAGGAGATAGCGCACGTGACGCGTACCGGCGAGCAGACGGTACGCGGCAGACTGTTCAGGGCACGCCGATCCCTGCAGGAGGCGATGGGCCCATGGCGCTAGACGACCCGCACACGCGGCCTCCCGAACCGCCCGGAGCCGACGGGCCCCGCAACGGCTGGGCCGCCGCCGACGTGCCCCCGATCGCAGGCGATGAGGTACTGCCCTGCGGCCGCCTGCTCAGCCGGGTCTGGGAACAGGCGCGGGACGCACCACCGGCCGCGGACCCGCACCCGGTGTCCTGTCCATACTGCCGAGAGGCGGTTGAGGGACTGGCCACGGTGAACGCGGCCGCCCGGACGCTGCGCGACGAGGACCCTCCGGGCCTGCACGCACTCGCCGACCGGGTCATGGACGTCGTCAGGGCAGAGGTCCGGTTCGGGCGGCTGCTGCCCCTGGCCGACCCCGACCGGGACCTGCGGATCGCCGAGAGCGCCGCGGCGAAGGTGCTGAGGCGGGCCGCGGACACGGTCCCCGGTGCCAGGGCCGCGACCTGCCGGCTCGTACCCGAGGGCAACGGCACCGACGTGCGGGTGACCATGACCCTGGCCGCCGCCCTCGACCGCCCGCTGCCCGACCGGGTCCACCAGGTACGCCGATCGGTCCTCCACTCGGCCGGACAGGACCTGGGGCTCACGGTGACAGCCGTCGACATCACCGTGGCCGACGTACTGGAACCGGGACCGACCCTCGGTCCCCGCCTCCCGACGGGCGGTGGCGCATGATGACCGGCGTCGGCACCACCGCGCTCCCCGGCGTCGCGGCCGAGGCAGCCCTCGCGGTTCCTGGCGTGGCCGCCCTGCAACCCCGCCTCGCCCGGCGCCTCGCGGCAGCCGCCGCGCCCACCCGGGCGGACACCACGCCGCCCGAGGCCGGCGTACGCGCCGACCGGGCGCCGGACGGTTCGGGATGGCACATCGAGGTGCGCTGCGTCCTGACGGAGGGTCGGCGGGCGCTGGACATCGCCCGAAACGTCCACGACCGGGTGACAGCCGCCCTCGTCACCCACCTCGCCACCCACGGTGCCGCGGAGCCGGTCACCGTCGCGGTCACGGTGACCGGTATCGCCGCCTGGCGCGACGCGGCATGAGCGGCGGCGCGGGCGCAGGCCCCGCGAACCGTCGTTCGGCAAGCAGCAGGTCGCCGACCGTGGGAGCGCTGCTCCCGTCCGGAAGTCCTACATGGGCGGTCGCGGGCTCAAGCCTCGATGCCGGCGACGATCCGGCCCTCGTGCGGGGTGACCGGCTGTGCGTTACGGGTACGCGGGGAGGCGGCCGACCACGGCAGCGGGAGAGATGAGGGTCGCATGCGTACTGTCCTCGGCAGCCGCCCGCCTGCCGCCATGCGCGACGGCCCACTGCGGGGCCGGGTCGCTGTGGTCACGGGGGCGGCGCGCGGCGTCGGCGAGGCACTGGTGCGGCGCCTGTCCGCGGAGGGCATGCGGATCGCTCTGCTCGGTCGTGAGGAGGAGACGCTGTCCCAGGTGGCGGCGTCACTGGCCGTCATGACCGTCTGCATCGAGGCGGACGTGACCGATCAGGCCGCCCTCGACAGGGCTGCGCGGCAGGTCGAGGAGCGGCTCGGACCGGCCGGCGTCGTCGTGGCCAACGCCGGCATCGCCGTCGGCGGCCCCTTCACCCGCACCGAGGCCGAGCTGTGGCGACGCGTCGTCGACGTCAACCTGGTCGGGGCGGCGAACACCGCCAGGGCCTTCCTTCCCCAACTCACGCGGACCGGAGGTTACTTCCTCCAGATCGCCTCGACCGTCGCGTTCGGCTCCGCTCCGATGATGAGCGCGTACTGCGCGTCCAAGGCAGGCGCGGAGTCCTTCGCCCTGGCGCTGCGCGGTGAGGTCGCCCCCGAGGGGGTCGCCGTCGGCATCGCCTACCTGCACTGGACCGGCACCGACATGATCGCCGGATTGGACGAGCACCCGGTGCTGAGAGTCCTCCGTCGACACCAGCCGCCCTTCGCTCGGCGGGTCCACAGTCCCGCACAGGTGGCCGACTGGCTCGCCACCGGCATCACACACCGTGCCCGGAGCATCTACGCGCCCCCGTGGCTGCGCTGGTGCCAGCCCTTGCGGCCGCTCTTCCCGTTCGTGGTCGGCTGCATCGCCCGACGCGAACTGCGGGAGGGATCGACCGACGAACTCGGGGCCGAGGCCGACGTGCTCGGGGCGGGCGGCCGTGCCGACTGGATGTCGGTCAGGCCCGAGACCTGACCCACGACGGGGGCCGGAGGCGTCCAGAGGGTGTCCGACAGGCCGTGCGACGTCCGCGCATGCTGCGATCGTAGAGCGAGAGCCGGCCGGACCGGCCGATCAGAACGCTCGGTAACACGCCGGAAGCAGGAGACTCGGCCCCGGGGAGACCGTAAGGACATGCCCGGGCCCCTGCCGTATACGGACGCGGTGCACTGCCCGGGGAGTGGTTTCCCAGGGCGGAAGCGGCCGTAGAGCCCCCAGGCGGGTAGGTGGTCGCCATGGACGAGGATGACGCGGACGCGGCGCTGCGAGCGGCGCTCGACCAGCTGGCGTTCGCCACCCGGAGCGCGGCGGCGCTGTCGAGCACGCTGGACGCGGTCGAGGGGCTCAGGCGGGTGTGCCGCGTGCTGGTGCCGGGACTGGCCGACTGGTCCGCGGCCGATCTGGTGGACGAGGACGGCGTCGTCGAGCGGGTCTGTTTCTCACACCGTGACCCCAACGCGGCCCTGACCGGCCTGACGGGACCGTTGCCGCCGGTGCCGGAGACGGCGACAGGCCCGCTGTCCCGGGTGCTTCGCGGCGCCGGCCCGCTGCTGTTGTCGGCCGGGCGGCTGCCGACCGCGCAGGAGGCGTCCGATCCGCTGCACACGGCAACCATGCAACCGTTCGCGCGACTCGGGGGAGACTCCGTGATCGTGGCACCCTTGCGGGCACGCGGGAGAGTGCTGGGTGCGCTGACCCTGGTCAGGGGCGAGGGACACCCGCCGTGGGGCGAGGCGGACCTGGCGCTGGTCGAGGACCTGACCCACCGCATCGCGCTGGCCCTCGACAACGCCAGGCTCTACGCCGAGACCCAGGCCGTCGCCGAGCGCCTCCAGCGCTCTCTGCTGCCGGACCTGCCCGTCGTACCGGGTCTGCGCATCACCGCCCGCTACTCCCCGGCGCTCGCCACCGCGCAGATCGGCGGTGACTGGTACGACAGCTTCGTCCTGCCGGAAAGCGGTGACACCACTTTGATCATCGGCGACGTCACCGGCCACGATCTGCGTGCCGCCGTGACCATGAGCCAGATCCGGAACATGCTGCGTGGCATCGCCTGCGACCGCCGGGAGCCGCCCGGCATGATCCTGCGCCGCTTGGACGTCGCAGTCGACGCCCTCTACGGCCACCGCACCGCCACCTGTGTGTACGCGCTGCTCAAGGGCCAGGAAGGAGGGCCGTACCAGCTGGAATGGGCGAGTGCCGGACATCCGCCACCCCTGCTGGTCACCGCGGACGGCGGCACCACCTACCTCTGGGAAGCACACGGCCTGCTGCTGGGCGTCGACCCGCACGCCGAACGGCCCAGTGCCGGCCTGCCCCTGCCCGAGGGCAGCACCCTGCTGTTGTACACGGACGGTCTGATCGAACGGCGCGGCGAATCCATGGATCACGGCATGACCCGGCTCCGGCAGCGCGCTGCCGCCCTGGTCGGCCAGGACATCGACGAGCTGAGCGACGAGCTGATGAACGGACTCGTGGCAGGGGCCCACGACGACATCGCCCTGCTCGCCCTGCGACTGCCACAGTCGGGCGACGGCGTCTCGCCCTGAGGCCACGTCGAATGCTCGCCGTACGCGATGTTCCTGCGACCGTGACGCCTACGTGGGCGCGCGCCGGCAAGGAGACAATGCAAGAGCCCGGAGCATGTACGGGCGGCCTGCCGAGCAGCGAGGAGGGCGAGGCGGCCACCCGTGGGCCCAGGAGATCGACACTCACGTCAGTACCCATCCGAGTCCGTCCGGCCAGGCGTCTTGCGGACGCGGTCAACCGCATCGCCGGGCCGGATGAGCGGACCGGCGGCTCGTTTCCCCACCGCGCCCGGGCCGGCGCTCCCCGGCTTCCGGGGCTCCGCCTGTCCGGCAGCACAAGCCCGACGGCTCCGCAGGGCGCGGTCCTCGGCGCGGGGCTGCGCCGCGTACTGGAGATCACCGAGACCGCCATGGGCCATGTGCGGCTCGCCGATGTTCCCGGCACGTGATCCTGCACGCAGGCAGCCGCGCTTGTCACAGCATCCCGCTGCTCGACGAGCTTGGTGCCTTGCTGGGAGCGATCTCGACGCATCACGCCCGGCCCATCGCCGGATTCACCCGCAGCCAGCTCGCGGCCCTGCGCGAAACCGCCGACGTGGCGGGCAGCTGGCTGGCATGACACCGACGCACCGTCATCCCGGACGCCATGGAGGATCTCCAGCGCACAGCGTCCCAGGCGTACTGAGCGGCTGTTCGGCCCGCGCCGGCCTGCCGCCCGGTGCCGGTACGCGGCCTCGGCGGGCACCGGCCCGCGTACATACGGCTTCTCGCTCAGCGCATGACGCAGACGAGAAGGGACCGGCTACGACGTTGTCCCGAGCGGCGTTCCGGTTTGGCCCCGGCGTTTCGTAGCGTGCGTGATCAGCGACCGCCGGAAAGTCTGGCGTGCGACGTTTTGGTCAGATGGCTGCGGGGACACGTTGAGCGGAGGTCGCGTCGCGTGCGGGTTCGGAAGTGAGCTGGCATTCAACTCGTCCGCCCGCCCTGCCGTCCGGCTCAGAACGCGGGCGGCAGAGCTGTTCTGCGTTCAGATGGACCGTGCGGTGGCCAGTGCCTTGTCCAGGGAGGTGCGGATCTCGTCGGGCAGCTGTTCGCTGTGTACCCACTCCACGATCAGTTCGGAGACCTGCCGCAGTTTCGTATTGGTGTGCTGTGAGACCTCCGTAGCACTTGGAATCCCTGCTCGGGACGCAGGCCACCGAGGGCGATGACCACACCGATCGCTTGGTCGACCACGGTGTGGGAGACGACGGCCTCCTGCAGCTGGCTGATTTCGGTCTGCAACTCGCTGATTTTGTTCAGGAGCGGTGTCCGTGCCGGAACCAAGTGCTCCTCGAGCCGCATCGGGGTGCCGTTCAGAGAGTTTTCCATCATGATCACATCCCAGACCGCGGGTCTCCCGCCCGGGTCGCCGATGCCGTACGGAATTGCGAGGACGACAGTTCGACTATTACCCCAGGTTGCCGTTTTCGTGCATCCCGTTCCACGGCGCGCAGCGGCCGGTGGAGTGGAGCTCACTCGGGGTTCAACTCGGCCATGACGGTGGTGCCCTGCGACGACCAGTACCGCTCGGATCGCGGGATGTTCCGTCCATGGTCGCGGGTGCCTGCCGGCGCGCCTGATCCGGGCGGAGGACTGTTCGACCATCAGATACCGGGGCAGGATCACGAGGCCGGGTGTCGTCCTGGCTCGGCTGACCGTCTTCAGAGTCGGTTCGAGGCTCTCCGGTGCCGGCGCGGACGGCCGTGCGTTCGGAGTGCATCAACCGCACCCGGAAGAAGACGTCCTGATCACGGCGTCCCAGAGCATCCCCTCCTCCCGGGGGCCTGCGCACGACCGGTCGCGGCTCCGATTGAGCGCCTGTCGCACATCGCGGCAGGGCATTCGGGTGTGGGGGACTCGGGAGGGGGGACCCGGAGGTGGGCCGCGTTCAGCCAGACCCCCACACCGTCGCCCACCTGCGTCGGGCAGCGACCCGAATCGACCGATTGCAGGCCGCGAGCGCCGACTTCCGCGGGATCTGGGCCGAGCACTAGGTGGCGGTCCGGCGCGCCGACCGCAAAACTCTGCTGCACCCGCGGGTCGGCCGCCTGCTGATGGACTGCGAGACCCTGGTCACTCCCGACCAGGGCCAGCAGTTGCTGGTGCTCACCCCGCCGGACGCCGAGGCTCGCGAGCGGCTGGAACTGCTGCGGGTCATCGGTATCGAGGACACGGCCCACGGAACCGGGCCCGACGGCAGGGTGAAGCGGCCGGCCATGGTAGACCGGCTCGGCATTCGGCGGTCAGGTCGGCGGAGTGGCCGCCCCTGAACTGCGGGATTGCGGGTCGGCTGCGTTGCGGGTCCACGTCAGCCGGGACCGGTGGCCGCCAACGTACCGGCCGCGTGGTCGGCAGGGCTCTGTCCGCAGTTTCGTGAATCCCCAGGTCAGCGGGAACGACGGGCACAGCGCCCACGGCGCGGTGAGGTTCTGTTCGGCAAAGAGGCGTTCCAGAGCAGCCCTGCGGCGCCCGCGTACGGCCATCTGGTCGTGTCGGTGCCCGCCAGGCGCAACAAGTCGAAGGCGACGAAGTGGGCGGGCCACTGCTCGGCGAGCCGGGCAGCGCCGGCACCGCGCCGCTGGAGGCGACCCTGGAGTCGCTCGAAGGCGAGCCTGCTGGATTTCCCGTACGACCAGCTCGCCGTCCAGGGCCGTCGCGTCGGGCAGCTGGACCGCGCCCGGAACGAACCTCGGGGAAGGAGGGTGCGAGGTTCCTGCCCCTGCGAGAGCGCAACACCAAACGCCCGGCATCCAGAGAGAGCAGCGCTCTCCAGCCATCGTTCTCCAGGCTCTGGCGTGTCTCATAAGACATGGGCCCGTCGAGCCGCTTTGTACAGAGCAGCCGTGGCGGCCGCGTCCGCGGGCGAATGCCGGAGCGTGACTGTTCACGGATTGACGCTCACTGCGGCGATTACCAAGCTGGTGGGGGGGCTGTGGAAGGGACTGCGGTCGTGAGTGGTCGACAGAGTGGGCTCACCCGATTGCTGACGGCAGCGGAGACAGCGGCGCCGGCGGACGCCGTCGACGTGATCGCGGAGGACCTGCGGCGGCGTTTCGAGGCCACGAAGGTCTCTTTCCTCATCGTGGACCTGACGGGGAAGGCGGTGGCTCGGCTGTCCACCGCTCCCACTCAGGGTGGGCGGCAGGCCGAGCGGATTCCCCTGTTCGGCAGCGTCTACGAGGAGGTGATCCGTACCCAGCGCCTGTATCAGGACGCGACCGGCGAGGGACAGCGGGTGATCGTGCCCGTCACCAACCGCGGGGATGCGATCGGGCTGCTGGAACTGCTCCTGCCGACCGGCCCTGGCGAGGACGTGCTCGACGCAGTCGGGGAAGCCGCCCACATCCTGGCCTACATCGTGATCGCCAACGGCCACTTCACCGATCTCTACACCTGGGGCAAACGCTCCAAGCCCCCCACCCTGGCAGCTGAAATCCAGTACCAGCTGCTGCCCCTGTCGCTGTCGTGCGAGGCCGCACAGTTCACCCTGTGCGGGAACCTGGAGCCCTCCGAGGACCTCAGCGGCGACACCTTCGACTACACCGTGGACCGCGACACCTTGCACGTGTCGGTGACCGATCCCATGGGCCACGACATGGATTCCGCCCTGGCCGCCACGGTCCTGGTGGGCGCCCTGCGCGGGGCCCGCCGGGCGGGCACCGGCCTGGCCGAACAGGCCCACCGGGCAGACCAGGCACTGATCGAACACGGCCACGGTCATGCCACCGGGCAGCTCCTGCGCATCAATCTCCATACCGGGCGGGCCCAACTCGTCAACGCCGGTCATCCCTGGCCACTGCGCATGCGCAACGGGGCTGTGGAGACGATCACCTGCGAGGTGGACCATCCCTTCGGGCTGTCTGAGCTGACTCCCCACCCGTACCGTGTGCAGGACCTCAACCTGCGGCCCGGTGACCGTCTGCTCATGTTCACCGACGGCATGCTCGAACGTCACGGAGAGAAGGTCGATCTGCCCGCCCTGCTGGCGCGCACCCGGAATTTGCACCCGAGGGAGACCGTGCTGGCGCTGACGTCCGCGGTCCGGGACGCCGCCGACGGCCGGCTCGAAGACGATGCCACCGCCGTCTGCCTGGACTGGCACGGCCCCCAGGAGACCCAGCGGCACGTCAGCGCCGGCGCAGACACCCGGCAAGCCTCAGCCGCACGCACGAAGGACCAGTCGTGACCTAGGTGAACGGTGCCAACGCGAATGAGACATCACGAGGTGTCTCGAGAACCGTCCCACTTCTCCTCGGCGGCCCACCCATCGGGCGGCGCCGGGTCGGAGACGGGGGCCGCGAGCATCGGGTCCGGCAGCGCCCACATGCGCCATGCCTTCCACGCGGGCGCCCCTTCGTGCGGTGCTGCTGGTTCCCCGTTACTCGAGTAGGCCGAGTTCCGTATCCGGTCCGCAGTGGATGCACGGCGCCACGTTCTGCCGCAGGGCATCCAGCGCCTGTTCCCGACTGACCGGCCGACACCGGCCGCTCTTGGCCGCCGCCCAGCACTCGCCGGTGCTCTTGCCGAGTTGCTAGGCCGTCTCTTTGGCAGCCCGCTCCATGACTTGCGGACAACCGTGCACCAGAATGAGGGCTCGAAGCCGTTCGTGCGATGGCCGATGGAGGGCGACCAAAGGCGGGTCACAGGCTGTCCGTCATTGCCGGTCACGAGTGGGCGGGGAGTCATCTCAGTGTCAGCCTGCTCCGGCCAGGTTGGGCGCCGGTTCGGACGAAACCATCCGGCCGTGGTCGGGTCGTGCCGTTGCGCTGGGATCGATGGGACGGTTGTGCAGTGCCGTCCCGGACGGGGGTCTGACTCTTGAGATCTTTGACCGAAGTGTCCAGTCACGGACTTGTCGACTGTCGTTGCGGGATGGTGTCTGCTGTCACCGAGCCACGGGGCGTGTCCCTATAGGGACCTTGCCGACTTCCAGGCGCCATCACGGTTCAGACCGCCCGAGCGGGCCGGTGCCATCCACTCGGCGTGTCACCCCGCGGGAGGCGAACCACCATGACGACCAGACAGCGCAGCACCTCCTCCAGTACGGATCCTCCCGTGCGGAGAGAGGTCGTGCTCGGCGTGGACACGCACGGTGAGGTGCACGTCGCCGCCGTGGTGTCCCCGCTGGGCAAGATCCTGGGCACCGAGTCCTTTCCGGCGACGGTGGCCGGCTACCGGCGGCTGCTCGTGTGGGCCCGCAAGCGGGGGACGGTGCGCCGGGCCGGTGTAGAGGGCACCGGCACCTTCGGCGCGGGCCTGTCCCGCTACCTGCTGGCGCAGCAGGTCGAGGTATACGAGGTGAACCGCCCCGACCGCTCGACCCGTTGGCTGCTGGGGAAGTCGGATCCGCTCGACGCGCAGGCCGCCGCGCGGGCCGTGCTCAGTGGCCGCGCCCGGGCCCGGGCCAAGTCCGGCGACGGTCCGGTGCACAGCGCCCGGATGTTCAAGCTCGCCAAGGACTCCGCGGTCAAGGCCCGCACCCAGGCGATCAACCAGCTCAAAGCCGTCCTGGTCATCGCCGATCCCGCACTGCGGGAACGACTGTCCAGACTGGGCAACCGCGAGCTGTTCCGCACCTGCGCACGCCTCGGCCCAGGCGCCGGCGAGGACGGCGAGAACGCGGTGGCCCAGGCCACCCACACGACCCTGGGAATGCTCGCCGAGCGCATCGAACAGCTCACCGGGCAGATCAATGAGCTGAACCAACGCCTGACCCAGCTCGTCGAACACCACGCCCCACAGCTACTCGTACCGGTGGGCATCGGCCCGGACAGCGCAGTCACCCTGCTGATCACCATGGGAGACAACCCCGAGCGGCTGAACACCGAGGCATCCTTTGCTGCCCTTTGCGGAGTCAGCCCCGTCGAGTATTCGTCGGGCCGGCGGAGCACGCGCCGGCTCAACTACGGCGGCGACCGGCAGGCCAACGCGGCCTTGCACCGCATTGTGTTCACCCGCCTGCGCCACGACCCCCGTACCCAGGCGTACTACGAACGCCGCACCCAGGAAGGCAAGACCCGACGCGAGATCATCCGATGCCTCAAGCGATATGCCGCCCGCGAGGTCTTCAACTTGGTCAGACCGGTTTCCCGCGCCCCTGCGTTATAGGGGCGTCCGTGAGACGTGAGAGGGTCTGGGGCGTGAGTGAGACACCGCCGAACACCCTGCAATACCGCTTTGACGGGCCAGAAGACGCTCCGGTCCTGATCTTGGGTCCCTCACTGGGTACCACATGGCACATGTGGGACCGCCAGGTGCCGGAGCTGACCAAGCAGTGGCGGGTCCTGCGCTTCGACCTGCCCGGTCACGGCGGGGCCCCCGCCCACCCGACCGGATCCGTCGCCGAGCTGGCCACCCGGCTGCTGGCCACGCTGGACTCCATCGGCGCGCAGCGGTTCGGCTACGCGGGCTGTGCGCTCGGCGGTGCCATCGGTATCGAGCTGGCCCTGCGCCACCCCGAGCGGCTCGCCTCGCTGGCGCTGGTCGCGGCCTCGCCCCGGTTCGGGACCGCCGACGAGTTCCGCCAGCGCGGGGTGATCGTCCGTACGAACGGGCTCGACCCGATCGCCCGGACCTCGCCGGACCGCTGGTTCACCGGAGGGTTCGCCGCGGCCCAGCCGGCCATCACCGAGTGGGCGGTGCAGATGGTCCGCACCACCGACCCGGGCTGCTACATAGCCGCCTGCGAGGCGCTCGCCTCGTTCGACGTACGGAGCGAGCTGGGCCGGGTCGGCGTGCCGACGCTCGTGCTCGTCGGGTCCGACGACCAGGTCACCGGGCCCGCCGAGGCCCGCACCCTGGTCGCCGGCATCCCGGACGCCCGGCTCGCGGTCGTCCCGGGCGCCTCGCACCTGGTCCCGGTCGAGCAGCCGGCGGCCGTCACCGACCTGTTGGTGCACCACTTCTCCACCGCCTGGCAGCAGCCCTACGACACCGGCCAGATCGCCCTGCCGGTCGCCCCGGTCAGCCCGGCCATCGCCGCGGCGCCGCACGTCGCGCCGGTCGCCGAGATCGCCCCGGCCGCCGTACCGGCGCAGCCGGCCGCGCAGGCCGACCGGTACCAGACCGGGCTCAAGATCCGCCGGGAGGTGCTCGGCGACGCGCACGTGGACCGGGCGCTGGCCGAGGCCGACGGGTTCGCCGGGGAGTTCCAGGAGTTCATCACCCGCTACGCCTGGGGCGAGATCTGGGACCGGCCGGGCCTGGACCGCCGTACCCGCAGCTGCATCACCCTGACCGCGCTGGTCGCGGGCGGCCATCTGGAGGAGCTGGCCGGCCACGTCCGGGCCGCCCTGCGCAACGGGCTCACCCCGGACGAGATCAAGGAGGTGCTGCTCCAGGCCGCCGTGTACTGCGGGGTGCCGGCCGCGAACAGCGCGTTCCGGGTGGCCCGGCAGGTCATCCAGGAGGAGACCACGCCCGCCGAGTGAGCCGTGCCGTGCCGCGCGAGGCGGGCGGTGGGTCCGGCAGGATGGTGTGACATGAAGCTCACGAAGAAGTCCCACGCCTGTGTCCGCCTCGACAAGGGCGGTCAGACGCTCGTCATCGACCCCGGCGGCTTCAGCGAGGAGGACGCCGCGCTGGGCGCCGACGCCATCCTGATCACGCACGAGCACCCGGACCACTTCGACGAGTTCCGGCTCCGGGCCGCCATGGAGAACAACCCCGCGGCCCGGATCTGGACGCTGAGGTCCGTCGCCGAACGGATCACGGCGGCCTTCCCGGGCCGGGTGCACACCGTAGGCCACGGCGACACCTTCACCGCGGCCGGCTTCGACGTGCAGGTCCACGGCGAACTGCACGCGGTGATCCACCCGGACATCCCGCGGATCACCAACGTCGGCTATCTCATCGACGGCGGCAAGGTCTTCCACCCCGGCGACGCCCTCACCGTCCCCAACCACCCGGTGGAGACGCTGATGTTGCCGGTGATGGCCCCGTGGAACAAGATCTCCGAGGTCATCGACTACGTCCGCGAGGTGCGGCCCCGCCGTGCCTACGACGTCCACGACGCCCTGCTGACCGACCTGGCCCGCCCGATCTACGACCGCCAGATCGGCGCCCTGGGCGGCACGGACCACCAGCGGCTGACCCCGGGGGCGTCCGCGGAGGTCTGAGTCCGTTGTCAGTGGCTCCGGGTAGGTTGTGAGGCATGCGCATCGCCACCTGGAACGTGAACTCGATCACCGCCCGCCTTCCGAGGCTGCTGGCCTGGCTGGAGAGCAGCGGCACCGACGTGCTCTGCCTGCAGGAGGCCAAGGTCGCCGAGGAGCAGTTCCCGTTCGACCAGCTGCGCGAGCTGGGCTACGAGTCGGCGGTCCACGCCACCGGCCGGTGGAACGGCGTGGCGGTGCTCTCCCGCGTCGGCATCGAGGACGTCGTCAAGGGCCTGCCCGGCGACCCCGGCTTCGAGGGCGTGACCGAGCCGCGCGCCATCTCGGCGACCTGCGGCCCGGTCCGCGTCTGGTCGGTGTACGTGCCGAACGGCCGCGAGGTGGAGCACCCGCACTACGCGTACAAGCTCCAGTGGTTCGAGGCCCTGAAGGCGGCCGTGTACGGCGACGCACAGGGCGGCCGCCCCTTCGCGGTCATGGGCGACTACAACGTGGCACCGACGGACGACGACGTCTACGACGTGGCCGCCTTCGAGGGCTCCACCCATGTCACCCCGGCCGAGCGCGCGGCCCTCGCCTCCCTGCGCGAGGCCGGCCTGAACGACGTGGTGCCGCGCCCGCTGAAGTACGACCACCCGTTCACGTACTGGGACTACCGCCAGCTCTGCTTCCCGAAGAACCGCGGCATGCGCATCGACCTGGTGTACGGCAACGGACCCTTCGCCAGGGCCGTCAAGGACTCCTACGTCGACCGCGAGGAGCGCAAGGGAAAGGGTGCCTCCGATCACGCTCCGGTGGTGGTCGACCTCGACGTCTGATGCCACGCTGGGTCCATGAACCTTCCGTTCCTGGGCCACCGGCACAAGAAGAACGGCGACGCGGCGCTCCCCGCCGACCCCGAGGGGATCGCCGCGCTGCTGTCCGAGTGCGAACTGCTCCGCTCGCAGGCGGCCCGGGCGGGCGTCCGCCTCGACGACACCCCGGCTTCCCTGGAGGCCCTGGACCAGCTGGTCCCGCGCTGGCGCGACGACGCCGAGATCCTGCCCTGGCTGGGCAACGACGCGGGACTGTATCTGGGCACGGTCGTGGTGCGCACGGTGCCCGGCGCCGCCTGGCTGATCCGCCCCGACGGCGAGCCCGTCGTACGGCTGGCCTCCGGCCGTGAGGTCGAGGTGGCGGGCGCCGGGCAGGACTGGGCCGCGAGCGGCGTCCCCGAGCTGTCCCAGCTGTACGCGGAGATCGCCGAGAACTGAGCCGGTGTCTCCCCCTGGACACCGGCCAGTTCACGTACACCACGCGGACGCCCCTTTGCGCGGAGGAGTTCCTTCCTGCCGGGAGGCCCATCGCCGCCGACCCTCGACTAAGATGTGCCGTTCTGCATGCTGCGAGACCCCAGGGGGCGGCAGTTCACACGGGCCATGCTCGTCCGGCGGCAGCCGGAGATCACTGCTCGCGCACGGGGACGGACACGTACGACGGGTCGTCCGGGAGCGAGGAGAAGGTCAGCTGCGCGCCGGACGGGTTGTGCTCGATGTACAGCGGGTCGACCGTGTCGACCACCAGCGCGAGGCGGTGCCCGGCGGGTACGTCGTAGGCCGTGGAGAACAGGTCCAGGTCGACGTCGAACGGCTCGCCGGGCGTCCGCGCGTGCCAGGTGTACGGCGCGTTGGTGACGAGCTTGCCGATACCGAGCGGCCCCACGTCGTACAGGTAGGCGACGAACGTGCCGCTCTCCGCGGTCGGGGTCAGCGTGGTGTGCAGGGTGGCCGTGCCGCGCACCTGCTGGGTGCTGCCGTACCGCTCCGACTGCCACACGGCCGCCCAACGGCGCGGCAGCAGCGGGATGGCGGCCATCGGCGGCACCTGGGCGACCTGGTCGAGGATGCTGGAGAGGAAGACGATCCCGCCGTCCGCGCCGGAGTCGACGTTCGCGTGGATGGTGGTGGAGCCCGTGAGCGCGAACTTCCGTCGTGTCGCCTCGACCGACTTCCAGTCCGGGTAGCCCTCGTATCCCCCGGCGCTACGGGACTTCAACTGGACCGGCTGTTCACGGTCGATGCCGTTGTCGGCGCCCTTCAGATAGTGGTCGAACCAGCGCTCGGTGTCCGTCCAGACGTCGTTGGGCAGCCCGAACAGGCCGGTCAGCTCGGCGGTCGCGTGGTCGCCGGGGCGCAGTTCGAGCCGCTTGGGCACGGTCAGCTTCTGGTAGAAGTCGGCGTCCTGGTTGGCCGGGAAGACCGTGTCGCCCCAGGCGTTGGCGAGCATGAGGGCCGCGCCGTTCTTGTTCAGCTGGTCGACATAGGTCGCGGCCGAACGTTTCCGCCCCCAGTCGATCATCTCCTTTTCCCTGGACAGGTCCGAGGCGTAGAAGTGGTCGAAGATGTCCCGGACTTCGGGGCTCTCCCGGCCGGTGAGGGTGGCGGCGCCGTCCAGTACGGCGGCGGCCTGGACGTGCTGGGTGCGGCCCGAGTAGATCGAGTCGATCAGGTCCGACCAGCCGCTCAGCGCGGCCACGGCCTTGATGCGCTTGTCGTGCGCGGCGGCGAGCAGGCTGATCCCGGCGCCGTACGACACCCCGGCCATGCCCACGTGCCGCGGGTCGGACGGGGTGTTGGCGAGGGCCCAGTCGATGACCTTGGAGGCGTCCGCTATGTCCGGCGGACCGGCCACTTCTATCTGTCCGCCGGACTGCCAGAAACCGCGCACGTTGTAGGTGAGCACCACATAGCCGGCGTCGGCGAGCTTCTGCGCCTGGGCGAGGTACTCCACCTGGGGCAGGCCCCAGCTCGTGGGCAGCACGATGAGCGGGTAGCTGTGCGAGCCGTCGGCGCCCGCGGGCGTGACGACGTTCGCCTTCAGCACGGTGCCGCCGTCGCCGGTGATGTCGACGAACCGGAAGGACGGCGTGCCGGCCTGAGCGGCGGGCGCGAGGCCGACGACGCCGCCGGCGATGAGCGCAGCCGAGACGGCTCCTGCGGCGGCGGTGCGCAGAGCGGTGCGACCGTGTCCCATGGGTCACTCCTTCATTGGTCAAGTGCAAAGTGACCCGACGGTAACCGGGACCTCTTACCGCAAGTAACCCGTCGGTAAGTTACGTGCCAGTAAAGTTTGTTGAACGGCTAAGCGGCCGTGTCGGCGGACGCCGTCTCGGGCAGCGGCGTCCGTGCGGCCCGCGTCACGTCCGCCACCAGCTCGGCCACATCCGGGCCGTACGCCTGCGAGTTGACCACCTTCAGCAGCAGTACGAAGGACCCGGTGCCGTACTTGCGGTGCAGCCGCTCGTGGTGGCGGGCGAGATAACGGGTGGCGGCCTGGTTGGTGATGGCGCTCTGGCCGCAGCAGAGGAACACCGGGCGGCTCTGGCCACCCGCGGTGACCCGGGCGAGCAGGACGTACTCGCTGACGCCCCGCTCCATGCGGTAGTGCTCGCCGCCGATCCGGAAGGCGCTGCGCTCGGGCCCGGGCTCCGGGTCGGTGTTGACCGACACCCCCGGCAGCATCGCCGACATGTGAGCGGCCATCCGTCGGCTGGAGGACGGCCCGCCCACACAGAACTCGGTCCGTTCGCCGAAGCCCTGCTGGACCGCGTCCTGGGTGACCACCTGGGCGTGCGCACCGCAGTCCTTGATGAGCGCGGACAGCTCCAGCAGCGCGAACACGTCGAAGCGATGCACCGCCGGTTCGGTGGCGGCCGGGTCGCGGTTGACGACGAGCAGCGACTCCGAGTTCTCCGGCAGCCCGAAGAACGCCTGCTTGCGCCGCAGTTTGCGGCGCCACAGATAGGTGCGGGCGAGCCAGCCCAGCGAGGCCGATATCGCGGTCGCCACCAGGCCCAGGACGATGTTGCGCACGTCGTCGTTCATGGCCGGGCATGGTAGCGGGCCCGGGGAACGGCTACGTACCCGTGTTCGATCTGTGACGGTCGTATGGCGAGTGACCGAGGCGTACTGTCGGTACTACGGCAATCTGGCTACGCTGCGGCGGACTGTCCCGACGGGAGGTTCGGATGGGTCGTCCTGGCACGCGGAAACTGGCGGTCGTCGCGGTCTCGGCCGCGCTGGTGTCGGTGGGGGCGGCGGCGCCACCCGCCGCGACAACGAGCGCCACCCCCACCAAGGTTCCCGTGGCGGTGGGCTACGGCGGCGCGGTCGCCAGTGTCGACGCCGACGCCTCCGCCGCCGGCATCGAGGTACTCAGGCACGGCGGCAACGCGGTCGACGCGGCCGTCGCCACCGCCGCCGCGCTCGGCGTCACCGAGCCCTACTCCTCCGGCATCGGTGGCGGCGGCTACTTCGTCTACTACGACGCCAAGTCCCGCACGGTGCACACCATCGACGGCCGCGAGACGGCGCCGCTCAGCGCCGACTCCGACCTGTTCGTGGAGAACGGCAAACCGCTCGCCTTCGCCGACGCCGTCAGCAGCGGCCTGAGCGTCGGTACCCCCGGCACGCCCGCGACCTGGCAGACCGCGTTGGACGAGTGGGGCAGCAAACGGCTCGGCACGGTCCTGAAGCCGGCCGAGCGGATCGCCCGTGACGGCTTCACGGTGGACGACACCTTCCGCTCGCAGACCGCGTCCAACGAGACCCGGTTCCGCTACTTCCCGGACACCGCGAAGCTGTTCCTGCCGAACGGGCAGCTGCCGGTCGTCGGTTCCACCTTCAAGAACCCCGAACTGGCCCGCACCTACGAGGAGCTGGGCCGCGAGGGCGTCGGCGCCGTCTACCGCGGGGACATCGGCGACGACATCGTCAACACGGTCGAGCACCCGCCCGTGGACCCCGCCTCCGGCTGGAACGCCCGCCCCGGCAAGCTGGAGGAGAAGGACCTCGCCGTCTACCGGGCCAAGTTCCAGGCGCCCACCAGGACGTCGTACCGCGGCCTGAACGTGTACTCCATCGCCCCTTCCTCCTCGGGCGGCACCACGGTCGGCGAGGCCCTCAACATCCTGGAGAACACCGACCTTTCGAAGGCGAGCCAGGTGCAGTACCTGCACCACTTCATCGAGGCCAGCCGCATCGCCTTCGCCGACCGCGGGCGCTGGGTCGGCGACCCCGCCTTCGAGGACGTACCGACCAAAGAGCTGCTGTCGCAGGAGTACGCCGACTCGCGCGCCTGCCTGATCAAGGACGACGCGGTCCTCACCAGCCCGCTCGCCCCCGGCGACCCGCGCCACCCGGCGGCCTGCGGCAAGGGCGGTACGGCGGCCCCGACGACGTACGAGGGCCAGAACACCACGCATCTGACCGTGGCCGACAAGTGGGGCAACGTCGTCTCCTACACGCTCACCATCGAGCAGACCGGCGGCAGCGGCATCACCGTGCCCGGCCGGGGCTTCCTGCTCAACAACGAGCTGACCGACTTCTCCTTCACCCCGGCCAACCCGGCCGTGCACGACCCGAACCTGCCGGGTCCGGGCAAGCGGCCCCGCTCCTCGATCTCCCCGACGATCGTGCTGGACAAGAACAACCGGCCCGTGGTGGCGCTCGGTTCGCCCGGTGGAGCGACCATCATCACCACCGTGCTGCAGACCCTCACCGAGTTCCTGGACCGGCGTCTGCCGCTGGTCGACGCCATCGCCGCACCCCGCGCCAGCCAGCGCAACGCTGCCCAGACGGAACTCGAACCCGCCCTGTACAACGGCGACCTGAGGAAGCAGCTGGAGGCCCTCGGGCACTCCTTCAAGCTCAACCCCGAGATCGGCGCGGCGACCGGCGTACAGCGGCTGCCAGGCGGCAAGTGGCTGGCCGCCGCCGAGAAGGTACGTCGCGGCGGCGGCTCGGCGATGGTCGTGGATCCGGCGCCGTAGGCCGCGGCGTGTCGTAGGAGTGTCGCAGGCCTGCGACCCGGTAGCGCGTCGCAGGCCTACAACTCCGGTGCGGGCGGCTCGGTTTCCTCGGTGGCGGGCGGCGGGGTCTCCTGGGTGCGGAAGTCCAGCCGTCCGTCCCGGACGTCCACCGTCACCCGGCTGCCCTCGGAGATCGTGCCGTTCAGCAGCAGCCGGGACATCTGGTTGTCCACCTCGCGCTGGATCGTGCGGCGCAGCGGCCGGGCGCCGTACTCCGGCTGATAGCCGCGCTCGGCGATCCAGTCCACGGCCGCGTCCGTGAACGCGACCGAGACGCCCTGCCCGTCCAGCAGCCGCCGGGTGCTCTCCAGCAACAGGTCGGTGATCTGCCGCAGTTGCCCACCGGTCAGCTGTTTGAAGACCACGATCTCGTCGATGCGGTTGAGGAACTCCGGCCGGAAGTGCTCGCGCAGCGGCCGCAGGATCTGTTCGCGCCGCGCTTCCTCGTCCGCCGCCGAGCCGCCCGGCCCGAACCCGATCCCGGCACCGCGCCGGGTGATCGCCTCCGAGCCGAGGTTGCTGGTCATCACGATCACCGTGTTGGTGAAGTCCACGGTCCGGCCCTGGGAGTCGGTGAGACGGCCGTCGTCGAGCACCTGCAACAGGATGTTGAAGACATCCGGGTGCGCCTTCTCCACCTCGTCCAGCAGGAGCAGCGAGTACGGGTGCCGGCGCACCACCTCGGTCAGCTGACCGGCCTCCTCGTGGCCGACGTACCCGGGCGGGGCGCCGATCAGCCGGGAGACGGTGTGCCGCTCCTGGTACTCGCTCATGTCCAGCCGGACCATGCGGTCCTCGCTGCCGAACAGCGCCTCGGCGAGCGCCCGGGCCAGCTCGGTCTTGCCGACGCCGGTCGGGCCGAGGAACAGGAAGCTGCCGATCGGCCGGTTCGGGCTCGCGAGCCCAGCACGGGAGCGCAGCACGGCCTCCGAGACCACGGCGACCGCGTCCTCCTGGCCGATGACCCGCTGGTGCAGGTGTTCCTCCAGGCCGAGCAGCCGTTCCTTCTCCTCCTGGGTGAGCCGGCTGACCGGGATGCCGGTCTGCCGGGACACCACCTCGGCGATGGCCTCCGCCGTCACCTCCAGGTCCAGCCCCTCGTCGGCCTTGTCCTCGTCGCTCGCCTCGGCGATGCGCTGCTTCAGCTCGCCGATCCGGTCGCGGAGTTCCTTGGCCTTGTCGTAGTCCTCGCCCGCGACCGCCTGGTCCTTGTCGCAGACCAGCTGCTCCACCTCGCGCTCCAGCGCGCGCACGTCCGCGCCCTTGGTCCGGGCACCGAGCCGGACCCGCGCACCCGCCTGGTCGATCAGGTCGATCGCCTTGTCCGGCAGCCGCCGGTCGGTGAGATACCGGTCGGACAGCTCCACGGCGGCGACCAGCGCCTCGTCGGTGTAGCGGATCTGGTGGTGGGCCTCGTACCGGTCGCGCAGCCCGCGCAGGATCTCGATGGTGTCCTCGGCCGTGGGCTCGGGCACCAGGATCGGCTGGAACCGGCGGGCCAGCGCCGCGTCCTTCTCGATCCGCCGGAACTCCTCCAGCGTGGTCGCGCCCACGATGTGCAGCTCGCCGCGGGCCAGGGCGGGCTTGAGGATGTTGCCCGCGTCCATCGAGCCGCCCTCGCCGCCGGAGCCCGCGCCCACGACGGTGTGCAGCTCGTCGATGAACACGATCAGCTTGTCCGAGTGGGCGCGGATCTCCTCCACGATGTTGTTCAGGCGCTCCTCGAAGTCGCCCCGGTAGCGGGTGCCGGCGACGACGCCGGTCAGGTCCAGGGCGACGACCCGGCGGCCCGCCAGGACGTCCGGGACGTCCGAGTCGGCGATGCGTTCGGCGAGGCCTTCCACGATGGCCGTCTTGCCGACGCCCGCGTCCCCGATCAGCACCGGGTTGTTCTTGCCGCGCCGGGACAGCACCTCGATGGTCTGCTCGATCTCGGTGTCCCGGCCGATGACCGGGTCGATCCGGCCCTGCCGGGCCAGCTCGGTCAGGTCGCGGCCGTACTTGTCCAGCGTGGGCGTGCCGGTGGCGCGCTGCCGCTCCACCCGGACCGGGGTGCTCTCGGGGGCCTCGGTGGGCAGGGAGCCCGCCGAGAAGCGGGCCGCGTTCAGGATGTGGCCGGCCGCCGAGTCCGGATTGGCCGCCAGCGCGCTGAGCACATGCTCCGGGCCGATGTACCCGGCGCCGCTCGCCCGCGCCAGGTCGTGCGCGTCCAGCAGGGCGCGCTTGACGGCCGGGGTCAGCGACAGCGAGGTCGGCGGGGGCACCTCGCCCGGCGGGTGCTGGGGCGGGCCGGCCCGGTCGTCGATCTCCGACGCGAGGGAGTCCGGGTCCGCGCCCGCCCGGCTCAGCAGGCTCCGAGTGGGCTCGGCGGCCACAGCGGCGCGCAGCAGGTGCTGGGTGTCCAGGTCCCGGCTGCCGTGCTCGGCGGCGTACAGGGCGGCCCCTCGGACCAGCTCGCGGGCCGGCTGGCTGAGCAGGCGCCCGATGTCGATGTGGCGCGGCGCGCCACGGGCTCCGCCGGATCCACCGAAGAAGCGGGCCAGGAACTCACCGAAGGGGTCAGGAGGGTAGCCGTCGGTCATGGCATGGGCTCCTTCGCTGACGACATACGGAGCGGCCGGGTAACCCGGTGTGGGTTGCTCATGCCCACGATGTCACGATCTGTGGGGGTGGGCATGTTCGCCCGCGGCCCGCACTCCTCAGGCGGTTTCCCTTGCCGTGAGGATCCTTGGGCCGGAGTCCGTGATCGCCACCGTGTGCTCGACGTGCGCCGCGCGGGAGCCGTCGCTCGTCCTCAGGGTCCAGCCGTCGCCCGCCGCGTAGTAGGCGTCCGTGCCGCTCGCGATGAGCATGGGCTCGATGGCGAGGACCATGCCGGGGCGCAACGGCAGCCCTCGCCCGGGGCGGCCCTCGTTCGGGACCTCGGGGTCCTCGTGCATACGGCGGCCCACGCCGTGGCCGCCGAAGCCGTCGGGGATGCCGTAACCGGCCGTACGGCAGGTCCGGCCGACGGCATGGGCGATGTCGCCGATGCGGTTGCCCACGACGGCCGCCTCGATGCCCGCCGCCAGCGCCCGCTCGGCCGTCTCGACCAGGCGGAGGTCGGCCGGGCGTGGGCGGCCCACCGTGAAGCTGATCGCCGAGTCGCCGGCCCAGCCGTCCAGGGTGGCGCCGCAGTCGATCGAGACCAGGTCGCCGTCGCGGAGCCGGTAGCCGGTGGGGATGCCGTGCACGATCGCGTCGTTCACCGAGGCGCAGATCACGGCGGGAAAGGGGGTCGGGGCGAAGGAGGGGTGGTAGCCGAGGAACGGCGAGGAGGCCCCGGCCTCGCGCAGCACCTCCCGTGCCACCTCGTCCAGCTCCAGCAGGGAGACGCCGACGTCCGCGGCCCGTCGTACGGCCGTCAGGGCCCGCCCGACGACCCGGCCCGCGGCGTGCATCGCGTCGATCGACTTGTCGGTCTTCAGCTCTACCATGCCAATTACTATACCGGTATTTTAATGGGTGGGTCGCGGTGAGGGCCGGTATTAGAATGGGCGCATGGTGCGCACCCCTCTCACCCCCGAAGAACGCGAACGCGGCGAGCGGCTCGGGCGGTTGCTGCGCGAGGCGCGCGGAGGCCGGAGCATGGCCGAGGTCGCCGCGCAGGCGGGTCTCTCCGCCGAGACGCTCCGCAAGATCGAGACGGGCCGGGCGCCGACACCCGCGTTCTTCACCGTGGCCGCGCTGGCCGGGGCCCTCGGGCTGTCGATGGACGAGCTGGTCGCGCGGTGTGCGCTGGTGGTCGCGTGAGGTGCCCGCGCTCTGCCGGAAAACTGTGTGTAGTAGTGCCGTAACACGACTCGTGTTGCCTACCCACCGGAAGGGCCGGCGGTCGGGCGGGAGCTGAGCGATGGCGGTGGATCGACTCCCCGGTGGAGTGCGGGAGTTCGCGAGCTACCTGGACGGTCTGCTGGCGCGCCTGGACCAGGGCGGAGGGTGGAGCGGGGTCTTCTGGCAGCGCGACCCCGACGGGATGCGGGCCTGTCTGGACGGACGTGAGGTACCCCCGTGGGACGTGGTGCAGGCCCTGCTGGAGGATCTTGCCACGGCGTACGGCCCCGCCGCCGCTGCCGCCGAGCGGGAACGCGCCCGCGCCCTGTACCGGGCCGCGCTCACGGCGTACGACGCCCGCCCCGGCGCGCGGGACATCCTGCTCGACCGCCTCGACGTGATGCTCCGCGAACAGCGCTACGCCGCCGAACGCCAGGCCGAACTCACCCGCCTGCTGTCCCCGCCCGCATCCGCGGAACAGGCCGAGTCCCTCCGCCTCGACCTCGCCTGGGCCCAGGACGACCACGAGCGCGCCACCGCGAGGTGCACCGAACTCCAGGCCCGACTGACGGAGCTGGACCGCCGGGGAGCGCCGGACGCGGGTCCACTGCGGCACGGCGGCGAGCCCGGATCCCGTCCCGCCGAGGGCGCTGCGGCCCGGCAACCCACCCCTCCCGTCGTCAACTCGCCCCGGCAACCCACCCCTCCCGTCGTCAACTCGCCCCGGCAAGCCGCCGCCTCCGCTTCCGACGCGGTCCCGCAGCTCCCGCGAGCCCCCCGATCCTCGCCGCGTACCCAAGCCGACAGCCCGCCCTCACCCCAGACCCGAGCCACCACTCCACCCCCAGCCCAGACCCAAGCCAGCACTCCACCCCCGCCCCCGCCCCAGATCCGAGCCACCACTCCACCCCCAGCCGTCCCCGAGCCTCCCCGCACCCCCGCCAAGACCCGCAAACGACGCCGTGGCAGTGCGCGGTTCGCCGGGATGATGGGAGAGGGGGACGTGGCCGAGGCGGGTGCGGCGTCGGCGGTCATGCCGGAGGCGAGTGCGCGCCGTGCGCCGCGTGGGGCGCGGTTCGCCGGGGGCGTGCCGGCGGCCGAGCCCGTGGCGGCCCCCGTCGAAGTGGTGGACGCCGAGACGGGAGCGGCGGTGGCCGGCGTCGTGGAGCGGCTCGCGCGGTTGCGGGGCGAGGGGCGCACCGGGGAGGCGCATGTGCTGCTCGTCGAGATCGCGCAGTGGCCCGTCGGGCGGTTCCCGGCGCTCGCGGACGCGCTGCACCGCGCCGGGCTCGGCGCCGACTGGGCGACGCTGCTGTGGGAGGCCGCCTCGCTGCCCGCGGAGCGGCTGGCCGCGGCCGCCGACGCGCTCGCCGCCGCCGGACGGGAGGCCGACGGGCGGCAGATGCTGCGGCAGGGCGTGGCCCGCCCGGCGGAGCAGATCGGCGCGGCGGTGCTCCGGCTCGCGGGGGAGGGGCGCCGACGTGAGGCGGAGGCCCTGCTCGACGCCTGTGTGCGGGTCCGTACGGCGGAAGAGGCCGCCCGCAGTGTCGTACCCGATCCGCCCCGGCTCGTGCCGTTACTGCTCCGCGCCGCACAGGCCGTCTCCGACGAGCGGCACTGGGATCTCGTGCACGCACTGCGGGTGGCCGGGCACGCGACGTGACCGGTGATCCATGGAGTCATCCCGGTATGCTCCGTTTCACCCCTTCGAGCGATGCCCTCGCTCACCCACCGGAGTGTGAAACGTGATCGACTCCGCGGGTTGACGACGATGGTCTTGGCAAGGGCCTCCCGGAGGCTTACTTTCGTCCCTCTACGGCCCCCTCTACGGGCGTAGAGGCTCTGAGGGTCCCGTCGAAGGAGCAGCTCATGGCCAACGTCGTACGAGCCGCCCTGGTCCAGGCCACCTGGACCGGCGACACCGAGTCCATGGTGGCGAAGCACGAGGAGCACGCCCGTGCGGCGGCCCGGCAGGGAGCCAGGGTCATCGGGTTCCAGGAAGTCTTCAACTCGCCCTACTTCTGCCAGGTCCAGGAGCCGGAGCACTACCGTTGGGCCGAGCCGGTGCCCGACGGGCCGACCGTCCGGCGGATGCGGGACCTCGCGCGCGAGACCGGGATGGTGATCGTCGTCCCCGTCTTCGAGGTCGAGCAGTCCGGCTTCTACTACAACACCGCCGCCGTGATCGACGCCGACGGGACCTACCTCGGCAAGTACCGCAAGCACCACATCCCGCAGGTGAAGGGCTTCTGGGAGAAGTACTACTTCAAGCCCGGCAATCTGGGGTGGCCCGTCTTCGAGACCGCCGTCGGCAAGGTCGGCGTCTACATCTGCTACGACCGCCACTTCCCGGAGGGCTGGCGGCAACTCGGGCTCAACGGCGCCCAGTTGGTCTACAACCCGTCGGCCACCCACCGCGGGCTGTCCGGCTATCTGTGGCAGCTGGAGCAGCCCGCCGCCGCCGTCGCCAACGAGTACTTCATCGCCGCCATCAACCGGGTCGGCCGGGAGGAGTACGGCGACAACGACTTCTACGGGACCAGTTACTTCGTCGATCCCCGCGGGCAGTTCGTCGGCGAGGTCGCGAGCGACAAGTCCGAGGAACTCCTCGTTCGTGACCTCGACTTCGACCTGATCGAGGAAGTGCGGCAGCAGTGGGCCTTCTACCGCGACCGCCGCCCCGACGCCTACGAAGGGCTGGTGCAGCCGTGAACGATCTCTACTCCCGCCACCGCCAGGTCATGCCCGACTGGCTCGCTCTCTACTACGACGAGCCGATCGAGATCACCCACGGCGAGGGCCGCCATGTCTGGGACTCCGCCGGTAACAAGTACCTGGACTTCTTCGGCGGCATCCTCACGACCATGACCGCGCACGCGCTGCCCGAGGTGACCAAGGCGGTCAGCGAGCAGGCCGGGCGGATCATCCACTCCTCGACCCTCTACCTCAACCGGCCGATGGTCGAACTCGCCGAGCGCATCGCCCAGGTGAGCGGCATCCCGGACGCGCGGGTCTTCTTCACCACCTCCGGCACCGAGGCCAACGACACCGCCCTGTTGCTCGCCACCGCCCACCGGCGCAGCAACACGATCCTCGCGATGCGCAACAGCTACCACGGCCGCTCCTTCAGCACGGTCGGCATCACCGGCAACCGCGGCTGGTCGCCGACCTCGCTGTCCCCGCTGCAGACCCTGTACGTCCACGGCGGCGTGCGCACGCGGGGCCCGTTCGCCGAGCTGGACGACCGGGCGTTCATCGACGCCTGTGTCGCCGACCTGAAGGACATCCTGGGGCACACCCGCCCGCCCGCCGCGCTGATCGCCGAGCCGATCCAGGGCGTCGGCGGCTTCACCTCCCCGCCCGACGGGCTCTACGCCGCCTTCCGCGAGGTCCTGAAGGAGCACGGCATCCTGTGGATCGCCGACGAGGTGCAGACCGGCTGGGGCCGCACCGGCGAGCACTTCTGGGGCTGGCAGGCACACGCTCGCAGCGGCCCGCCGGACATCGTCACCTTCGCCAAGGGCATCGGCAACGGCGCCTCGATCGGCGGGGTGATCGCCCGTGCCGAGATCATGAACTGCCTGGACGCCAACAGCATTTCGACGTTCGGCGGCACCCAGCTCACCATGGCCGCCGGTCTCGCCAACCTCACCTACCTCCTCGAACACGACCTCCAGGGCAACGCCCGCCGGGTCGGCGGCCTGCTCATCGAGCGGCTGCGGGCCGTCGCCGCACAGCTGCCGGGAGTCCGGGAAGTGCGGGGACGAGGGCTGATGATCGGCATCGAGCTGGTCAGGCCCGGCACCGACGAGGCCGATCCGCAGGCGGCCGCCGCCGTGCTGGAGACGGCCCGCGAGGGCGGGCTGCTCATCGGCAAGGGCGGCGGCCACAACACCAGCGCCCTGCGCATCGCCCCACCGCTGTCGCTCACCGTCGCGGAGGCCGAGGAGGGCGCGGCGATCCTGGAACGGGCGCTCAGGAGTACGTACTAGAGAACGGCGGTACGGCCATGACCACCACCTCGGAGACCCGGTACGGCTGGGAACCCGCCCTCTCCGTCCGCCAGGTGCTCACCCTGGAACGGGTGCTCGCCGGAGAACCCGAGGTGGTCGCCGGTGCCGGGCAGCTCGACCGGCCGGTGCGCTGGGTGCATGTCGCCGAGGCCGCCGACGTCGGGGTGATGCTCAGCGGCGGCGAGATGGTGCTCACCACCGGCGTGCTCCTGGCCGGTGACGAGGCCAAGCAGGCCGAGTACATCCAGTCGCTGCACCGGGCGGAGGCCGCCGCCGTCGTGCTCGGCCTCGGGCGGGCCTTCCCGGCGCCGCCCGAGGTGATGCGCCGGGCCGCCGAGCGGTGCGGACTGCCGATGGTCGTCCTGCACCGGCCGTTCCCGTTCGCCGAGCTCACCGAGGAGGTCCAGTCCCGGCTGGTACGGCGGAAGTTCGCCGCCGTCAGCCTCTCGGAGACCGTACGGACCGAACTCACCGCCCTGATCACGGCCGGTGCCCCGCTGCAACGCCTGCTGGACGAGGTCGCCCGGCACAGCGGCTGCCCGGTCGTGGTCACCAACCTCGCCCACCGCGTCCTCGCCACCGCCGGCGAGCGGTCCGCGGTGGACGACGTGCTGCGCGACTGGGAGAGGGTCTCCCGGCAGGCCGGCGCCGGCGCCGAAGGCGGCTGGATCAGCGCGGAACTCGGCGGCCGCGGGGAGCGCTGGGGCCGGCTGCTGCTGTGCGGCTACCGGGGCGACACGGCCACCGGGCGGCTGCTCGCCGACCGGGCCGCCGAGGCGCTGGTCCTGCACCGCATGCTGGGCGGCGGCTCCGCACACTCCTGGGAGGAGGAGTCCGCGCAGAGCCTGCTCACCGACCTGCTCTCCGGAGTCGTACCGGCGTGCCGGCTGCTGCCCAGGGCGCGCGCGGCCGGGCTGCCGGTCAACCGGCGCACCTTCGTCCCGCTCGTCGTCCTCGGCCGCGCCCCGGACGAACTCGACCGGGTGCTACGCCTGTTGGGGATGTCCGGGCTGGTCGCCGAACTCGCCGACGGCCGGGCCGCCGTACTGCTCAGCCTCGCCCGCGACCAGGACGCCGACGCCCTCACCGCCCACTTCGCGGCCCGGCTGCGCGCCGGGTCAGGGGCCGTGGTCGCCGCCAGCGCCCCCCGTACCGGCTGGGACGACGTGCCCGCCGGGCTGCGCGAGGCCCGGCATGTCGCCGACGCCGTCGCCGACTCCTCGGCCGCCCTCGACCTGCCGGACGTGGTCCGCCTGAAGGACGTACACCTGCGCGGGCTGGTCCGGCTGCTGCGCGACGACCCGCAGGTGCAGTCCTTCGCCGAGCGGGAACTGGACGGGCTGCTCTGCGAGTCCGAACCCGAGTTGCTGAACGTCCTGCGGACCTATCTCGCGACCGGCCGCAACAAGTCCCGCACGGCCCAGCTCCACCATGTCTCACGGCCCGCCCTCTACCGCCGCCTGGAGGTCATACAGTCCCGCCTCGGCGTCGACCTGGACGACTTCGAACAGGCGGCCTCCGTGCACATCGCGCTCCTCGCGCATGACGCGCAACAGGGGTGAAACATACGACGACCTGCGAAAACGGCGGTGAAACATGGGACCCGGCACACGTGACACGGTGGCACGCGCACGGCCCGCAGACGTGACACGCTGCCAATCGAACGGCCCGCGCGGGCTTTCTACGCTCACGGCACACCGAGCTACCGGAGGTCCCGATGAGCCGAGTGATCCGTGCCGCCCTGTTCCAGACCGCGTGGACCGGCGACAAGGAATCCATGATCCAGGTCCACGAGCAGGCGGCCCGCGACGCGGCCGCGCAGGGCACCCAAGTCCTCTGCTTCCAGGAGCTGTTCTACGGCCCCTACTTCTGCCAGGTCCAGGACAAGGCCTTCTACGAGTACGCCGAGCGGATCCCCGAGGGGCCGACCGTCCAGCGCTTCCAGTCCCTCGCCCGCGAGCTGGGCATCGTCCTCGTGCTGCCGATGTACGAGGAGGAGCAGCCGGGCGTGCTGTACAACACCGCCGCCGTGATCGACGCGGACGGCACCTACCTCGGCAAGTACCGCAAGACCCACATCCCCCAAGTGCAGGGATTCTGGGAGAAGTTCTACTTCCGCCCGGGCAACAGCGGCTGGCCGGTCTTCGACACGGCGGCCGGCCGGATCGGCGTCTACATCTGCTACGACCGCCACTTCCCCGAGGGCTGGCGGGCGCTGGGCCTCGCGGGCGCCGAGATCGTCTTCAACCCCTCGGCCACCTCGCGCGGTCTGTCCCGCTACCTGTGGCAGCTGGAGCAGCCGGCGGCGGCCGTCGCCAACGAGTACTTCGTCGGCGCGATCAACCGGGTCGGCGTGGAGGACCTGGGCGACAACGACTTCTACGGCACGACGTACTTCGTGGACCCCGAGGCCCAGTTCGTCGGCGAGGTGGCGAGCGACAAGGAGACCGAACTCGTCGTACGGGACCTGGACCTGGCGAAACTCCGCGAGGTCCGCGACCGCTGGCAGTTCTACCGGGACCGGGCACCGGGGGCGTACACGCCGCTGACCGCACCCTGACCGCAGCACTGTTGACCGAGGGAGCAGCATGAGCAGCCGTACCGTCATCCGTGGTGGACTCGTCATCACCGCCTCGGACGAGATCCACGCCGACGTCCTGATCGAGGACGGCCGCGTCGCCGCCCTCGCCGCCTCCGGCACCCCCGCCGCCGAGGCGTTCACCGCCGACCGGGTCATCGACGCGACCGGCAGGTACGTCATCCCGGGCGGCGTGGACGCGCACACCCACATGGAGCTGCCGTTCGGCGGCACCTTCGCCTCCGACACCTTCGAGACCGGCACCCGCGCCGCCGCCTGGGGCGGTACGACGACGATCGTCGACTTCGCGGTGCAGAGCGTCGGCCACACCCTGCGCGAGGGCCTGGACACCTGGCACGCCAAGGCCGAGGGCAACTGCGCGATCGACTACGCCTTCCACATGATCGTCTCCGATGTGAACCAGGAGACGCTCAAGGAGATGGACCTGCTGATCGAGGAAGGCGTGACCTCCTTCAAGCAGTTCATGGCCTACCCCGGCGTCTTCTACAGCGACGACGGACAGATCCTGCGCGCCATGCAGCGTTCCGCCGAGAACGGCGGGCTGATCATGATGCACGCCGAGAACGGCATCGCCATCGACGTCCTGGTCGAGCAGGCCCTCGCCCGGGGCGAGACCGACCCGCGCTACCACGGCGAGGTCCGCAAGGCCCTGCTGGAGGCCGAGGCCACGCACCGCGCCATCCGGCTCGCCCAGGTCGCGGGCGCCCCGCTGTACGTCGTGCACGTCTCGGCCATGGAGGCGGTGGCCGAGCTGGCGCGGGCCAGGGACGAGGGGCTGAACGTCTTCGGCGAGACCTGCCCCCAGTATCTGTTCCTGTCCACCGACAACCTCGCCGAGCCGGACTTCGAGGGCGCCAAGTACGTGTGCAGCACGCCGCTGAGGCCGAAGGAGCACCAGGCCGCCCTCTGGAGGGGACTGCGCACCAACGACCTCCAGGTCGTCTCCACCGACCACTGCCCGTTCTGCTTCACCGGCCAGAAGGAGCTGGGCCGCGGCGACTTCTCCAAGATCCCCAACGGCCTGCCGGGCGTGGAGAACCGTATGGACCTCCTCCACCAGGCCGTCGTCGACGGGCACATCTCCCGTCGCCGCTGGATCGAGATCGCCTGCGCCACCCCGGCCCGGATGTTCGGGCTGTACCCGAAGAAGGGCACCATCGCCCCGGGCGCCGACGCCGACATCGTGATCTACGATCCGCATGCCGAGCAGGTCATGTCGGCCGAGACCCACCACATGAACGTCGACTACTCGGCCTACGAGGGCAAGCGCACCACCGGCCGGGTCGAGACCGTGCTCTCGCGCGGCGAGCCGGTCATCACCGAGCGCGAGTACACCGGGCGCGCCGGGCACGGCGCCTTCACCCCGCGCTCCACCTGTCAGTACCTCAACTAGGAGAGGCGCTCATGGACTTCGGACTCGTCCTGCAGACCGACCCGCCGGCCTCCCGCGTCATCAGCCTGATGAAACGGGCCGAGCGCAACGGGTTCCGGTACGGCTGGACGTTCGACTCCGCCGTGCTCTGGCAGGAGCCGTTCGTGATCTACAGCCAGATCCTGGCCAACACCTCGAAACTGAAGGTCGGCCCGATGGTCACCAACCCGGGCACCCGCACCTGGGAGGTCACCGCCTCCACCTTCGCCACCCTCAACGACATGTTCGGCAACCGCACCGTCTGCGGCATCGGCCGCGGCGACTCCGCGATGCGGGTCGCGGGCCGCAAACCCAACACCCTCGCGCGCATCAGCGAGGCGATGAAGGTCATCCGGGCCCTCGGCCGGGGCGAGGCCGCCGACCTCGGCGGTGGCACGGTCGTGAAGTTCCCGTGGATCAAGCCGGGCGCCCAGCTCCCCGTCTGGATGGCCGCGTACGGCCCCAAGGCGCTGAAGATGACCGGCGAGGAGGCCGACGGGTTCATCCTCCAGCTGTCCGACCTGTATCTGACCGAGTACATGGTGAAGGCCGTCAAGGACGCGGCGGCGGCCGCCGGACGCGACCCGTCCGAGGTCACCATCTGCGTGGCGGCCCCCGCGTACGTCACCGCCGACGACTCGCCGGAGGCCCTCGCCCACGCCCGTGAGCAGTGCCGCTGGTTCGGCGGCATGGTCGGCAATCACGTCGCCGACCTGGTCGCCAAGTACGGAGAGCACTCGGCCCAGGTCCCCGACGCACTCACCGACTACATCAAGGCACGACAGGGCTACGACTACGCCCACCACGGGCGCAGCGGCAACCCGGACACCCAGTTCGTGCCCGACGAGATCGTCGACCGGTTCTGTGTCATCGGGCCGGCCGAGAAGCACATCGAGAAGCTGACCGCGCTCCGCGCCCTGGGCGTCGACCAGTTCGCGGTGTACGACATGCACGACGCGCAGGAGGCCACCATCGACGCCTACGGCACGAAGGTGATCCCGGCCGTCAATTCCTGATCCAGCCCTTCGAGTTCAACCCCCCACGCCCCACTTGGTCTCCCCTCCCCGCCCCGGGGAGGGGGCTGGTGCCCGCACGGCCACTCCCGACCCACCTCACCCCGATTGGCCAGCCCATGACCGACACCGCTCCCACGGCCATACCCTTGTCCGGCCAAGTCACCCTCCCCGACGGGCGCGTGGAACTCGCTCCTGGCACCCCGCCGCCCAGTGGTCCCTACGCCAACGAGGACCTGCTCCCGGTCCCGGCCGTAAGGCGCACCTGGACCACGTACAACTTCTCCGCCCTGTGGGTCGGCATGGCCCACAACACGGCCTCCTGGACGCTGGCCTCCGGGCTGATCGCCGTCGGCATGGACTGGAAGCAGGCGGTGTTCACCATCGCCCTCGCCAACCTGATCGTGCTGGTGCCGATGCTGCTGACCGGACACGCCGGCCCCAAGTACGGCATCCCCTTCCCCGTCTTCGCCCGCGCCTCGTTCGGCGTGCGCGGCGCCAATCTGCCCGCCGTCGTACGGGCGTTGGTGGCCTGCGGCTGGTTCGGCATCCAGACCTGGATCGGCGGCGAGGCGATCTACTTCCTCGCCGGGAAGCTGATCGGCGACAGCTGGTCGAACGCGGCGCACATCGGCGGCTACGCCTGGACCATGTGGCTGTCCTTCGCGATCTTCTGGGTGATCCAGGTCGCGATCATCTACCGCGGCATGGACACCATCCGCCGCTTCGAGAACTGGGCCGCGCCCTTCGTGCTCGTCGGCGCGTTCGTGATGCTGTGGTGGATGAGCAGCAAGGCCGGCGGGGTCGGCCCGCTGTTCGACCAGCCCTCCAAGCTCGGTTGGGGCGGCGGCTTCTGGAAGATCTTCTGGCCCTCGTTGATGGGCATGATCGGCTTCTGGTCGACGCTGTCGCTGAACATCCCGGACTTCACCCGCTACGGCAGAAGCCAGAAGGCCCAGACCTGGGGCCAGGCCCTCGGCCTGCCGACGACGATGACCCTCTTCGCCTTCCTGTCCGTCCTGGTCACCTCCGGCTCCCAGGCGGTCTACGGCCGGCCGGTCTGGGACCCGGTCCAGCTGGCGGCGAAGACGGACAACGTGGTCGGACTGCTCTACGCACTCGTGACGGTCCTGGTGGCCACCCTGTCCGTGAACATCGCGGCCAACCTGGTCTCCCCGGCGTTCGATTTCTCCAACGTGGCGCCGCGGAAGGTGAGTTTCCGCACCGGGGCCCTGATCACCGCGGTCCTTGCCGTCCTGATCTTCCCCTGGAAGCTGTACTCCGACCCGCAGGGCTACATCTTCACCTGGCTCGGCCTGGTCGGCGGTCTGCTCGGCACCGTCGCGGGCATCCTCGTCGCCGACTACTGGCTGCTGCGCCGTACCCGTCTGGACCTCGCCGACTTGTACCGCACCGGCGGCCGCTACTGGTACGCGGGCGGCTGGAACTGGCGCGCGGTCGTCGCCTTCCTGTCCGGCGGCGTCCTGGCGATCGGCGGCGCCAGCTTCAAACCCCTGATCGACGGCCGCCCCATCCCCGCCCTGTCCTCCCTCGCCGACTACGGCTGGGCGGTGGGCCTCGGCACGTCCCTGGTCCTGTACCTGGTCCTCACGCTGCTGACCGGCCGCAAGGGGGCCTACGCGTAAGGGAGTCCGGGGGCGGTCAGCCGGTCTGCGACTGCCCGCCCCCGAGCGCGCCCACCGCGGCCCGCGCCGCCTGGATGGCCCCCTTGTTGATCTCGTCCGTGCCGGGCGCCTTCTTCGTGTCGAAGTTGCTGCCGTTGTAGGTGACGATCACCAGGGCGTTGGACACCCGGACCATCACCACGCCCTCGCGCGTCTGCTGCTTGTCCTGCGTGGTGAGGTTGACGACGGAGTAGGCGCTGTTCCCGAGCCCGGGCACCTCCCCGCCGCCGCTCTTCTCCTTCACCCGCTGCTGGTACTCCTGCGTGGCCTCCTGGTCCGACCCGCTGATCTCGAAGGACACGTCGAGCCAGCGGTAGTCATACCCCTGCAGGGCGTTCCAGGAGCAGGTGCGGCGCAGCTTGGTATCGGTCGAGGGGATCTCCTTGCCGGTCGTCTTCGCCCCCGGCACCAGGGACTTGACGGTCGCCGCGGGCACACTGGCGCAGGGGGAGGGCGCGGCGCTGTACGCCTTCGCCGTCGAGGTGGACGACGGGTCCGAGGAGGACGAGGAGGACTGGGTGGACGTCTGCTGGGTCGTCTGGTGCCCGGCGGAAGCCGGCGGCGCGGCCGGGCCGGACGTCAGCGCCCAGCCGGCACAGGCGAGAACCGCGACCGGCGAGATCCGCGCGGTGAGGGCGAGCGGCAGAGGAAGGGAACGCACGGCTCACTTCTCGTGTGGGGGAGGGGCTACGGAAGGGTCCGCTTGGTGGACATGGGACGCCAGTGTCACACGACTCCCTGTGGGGCGGAAGTAGGAACTCCGCTGTGTGCCCGGGCGGTCACGGCGGTGGGCTCACGGCGTACCGTTCTGTCCTTTTTGCTCCTCAAGTCGGCGGCGCGCGCCGACTTCGCTGGGGTACTCGCGGACGGTGAAGGCGGCGACCGACCAACCGACGGCCCAGGCGGCCAGTGCGGGCAGGACGGGTGCGGCGATCAGCCAGAGGGCACGAGCGGCGAGGGCCGGACCGGTGGAGCGGCGGCGCTCGTCCCGCTTGGCGGCACGGAACGCATCGGGGGCAGGCGGGTCCAGGAGCTTCCCGCGGTGGTCCCGGCGCTGCACCAGCCAGCCCCACACCAGGGCCGCGACGGACGCCGCCGCCTGCGCCCAGTCCCACACCGGGCGGACCGCCGGCGGCAGGGCGCCGCGGAAGCTTCCGTACAGGACGAGCGCGATGTAGACGCAGAAGGCCAGCACCGCGAGCCACAGCGTGGCGCCAAGGGCGCGGCGCAGCCAGTAGCGCGGACCGCGCTCGTACCATGTGGTGCCGAGCCCCGGCAGGGACGGGATGCCGACGGGTGTCGAAGTCGTCGTCATGCTGCGGACCGGTGCTCCTCCAGCCAGCGGCGGGCGCCGACTTCGCTGGGGTACTCCCGGACGGTCAGCCAGGCGGCGAACCAGCCGGCGATGTATGCGGCGAACGCCGGCATGACCGGAGCGGCGAGCAGCACCAGCCCGCGGCCCATGGCGATCCGGCCCGGGACGCGCCTGTTGTGGTCGCGTTTGGCCTGGAGGGTCTCTTCGGGCGTGGGCGGATTCAGCAGCGCCTCCCGATGGCCTCGGCGCTGCTTCACCCAGCCCCACACCAGCGCCACGGCGGACGCGGCCACCTGCAAGGTGTCCCACACGACACGTGCGGCGGGCGGCAGGACGTCACGGAACCCCGAGTACAGGCCCAGCGCGAAGAGACCGAACATGGCCATGACGAGGACGATGAAGACGGTCGTACGCGCCCGGGACAGCCAGTAGAGTGCGCCGCGCTCGTACCAGGTCCTGCCCAGCTTCGGCAGGGCCGGAATGGGCACGGAGAACCCGGGCGCCGGGGCCTCAGAAGATGCTCGTGACGCCATGCCAGACATCCTTCACCAGTCGCTTTCCATCATCGACCGTCTCCGTGGCGACATGCCCGGCCCCGGTCAGCACGCCTCCGACCACCCCGTGGTCGTGGATGTCCTCGCTCCAGTGCTCGTGGAAGGCGTGGTCGATGACCGAGGTCGCGACGATCACCGAGCCGACGCCGACCGCGGCGACCGCGACCGCACCCTCGACGGGCAGAGCCGCTGTGACAGCCGCACCGACGGCCAGGCCGCCGACGGCTGCCCCGACGTCGACGGTGACGGAATGCTGCCAGGACCAGCCCTTGTCGTGGTCGTCCTTCGCCTCGATCAGACCGCAGGTCGCCGCCGCGGCGACGTCCAGCACCGGAATCTCCTTCAGGACGTCCGGCAGCGCTTCCAGCCCCTTGCCCAGGCGCAGCGCGTCCGCGGCGTCCACCAGCTTGACGTTCAGCGCACGGTCGTACGGCAACGCGGTGCTGCCGTTGTCGGCACGCGCGATGTCCGCCTCCAGCGAGTCCACCTTGGTGACCGCGTCGCGGTAGGCACTCTTGGCCGGAAGATCGTCCGGCAACCTGCGCCCCTGCTGCTGGAACACCTTGCGCTCGTCGCGGAGTTGCTTCTTGGCCGCCTGTGCCTCGGCCCTGGCCGCGTCGATGTGCCGGCGGGCCTCGATACCCCCGGCGCGGGCGTCCTCGGCGTCGTACGCGTACAGGCCGCGCAGCGCGTCGTACAGGGTGACCTTGTCTCCCGGGGACACCGAGTCGTCCTTCGACGTCACCTTGTCGTACAGCCCCTGCAAGTCCTTCGCCGCCACCAGTCGTGCGTGCTGGGCGGTGTGCAGGATCTCGTCGCGCGCCGTGGCGTAGTCGTTCATCGCCGAGATGGTCTTCTGGTCGTCCGCGCTCGGCGGATTCGCCGTCATGACCGGCAGCGGCGCGCCCTTCGCGTCCGTCGGCACGCCCTTGCCGGCCGCGATGTGCTGTGCGTTCTGCAGGGACGACTCGCACGTGGACAGCGCGTTGGCGAGGGTCTCCAAGATCTCGCCCGCCGCGTGCACCAGTTCGGCGAAGCCGCCGGCGGCCAGCGCGTCCTCGCTCCACTTGCCGCGGAAGCTCTCGGCCGCCTCGCCCTGCCAGCCGGCGTCGCCGACCAGTTTGTCGACGGCGCTGCTCAGCGGCTTGACCACGGCGTCGAGTTTGTCCTTGGCGTTCTTGTACGTCTCGGCCATCGTGCGCAGACCGCCGATGTCGCCGCCGACCCAGCTGTCACTCATCGGCTCTCACTTGATCAGGTCTTCGAAGACGCCATGGACGTCCACGTCGTGCCGGTGGAAGGAGTCCCGCGCGTAGGCGACCTTGTCCCCGTGGTCGTCGAGCCGGTCGGCCATGCCGGTGTGCAGCGCGATGATGAGGTCCGCGACCTCCTTGACGGCCGAGTCGAGGCCGGGGTCGCCGCCGCTGACGACGGGCGGTGCCACGTCGGGGTGCAGCTTGCGGTAGTCGCCGGCCTGGTCGTGGAAGGTCTTCGCCATGGCGGCGAGGTCGTCGTAGACCGCCTTGAAGTCGCTCACCGGCGCACCTCCCGCGCATGGGCGGCCAGGTCCGCAGGCCGCCAGTTGGGTTCCCCGGGCGCGACCCGGGGGTCCAGCAGGACCGTGACGCCCTGCTCGCGCACGCCCTCGGCCAGCGGGCCGAGGGAGGCGGCGACCCACGGCTGGGACTCGCCGAGGGCCTGCACCAGCCTGGCCGGCGAGGTGAACGCGAACGCCACGGTGCCGTGTGCGGGGTGCTGGAAGAGTTCGAGGGCGATGAAGGGCACGCGCGCGGGGCGGCCGTCGGAGCCGGTGCCGGTGACGGACCGCGGATGTGCCGGCACGCACACCGGAGTGTGGTACGCGGGCACCCCGGGTTTCGGGCCGGGCCGGTCGTCCGTGGCCGTGCGCGGGGGCGGCGCGGCCTCCACGAGGTCCCGCAGCGCCGAGCGGAGCGACCGCGGAGTGTGCTGCGGGAGGCCCGTCCCGGGCGGATCCGGCTCAGCGAAATCCAGCAGTCGTGAACGTATCGGCGCCCCCATCGCCGTCACCTCTTCCCCGTGCGTGCGTGGCCGATCGGGCGCGACCACGTTAGCCAGCGGGCAAGAGGGCAAATCCAGCCATGTCGTGACCTGCTGTCGGCCGTACACGGAACCCATACGCTCGCTTGGCCGACGGCATGACAGCGCTTGACCCGTTGCTGAACCACGGCGTCCGGCCTGCGCGGTGGCTAGGGGACCCGACCGGTCCACTCCGCCGACGTGAACTTGGCCCGCGCCAGCTCCTCCGCGCGCGCCAGCTCCTCGTCCGTGATCTTGCCCGGCGCCAGGCCGTACCGCACGCGGAACGACTCGATCATCCGGTCGATGACCGCCGCACGCGGCAGGCCGGTCTGCCGCCGCAGCGGATCGACCCGCTTCTTCGCGGATCTCGTCCCCTTGTCGGACAGCTTCTCCCGCCCGATGCGCAGTACCTCGACCATCTTGTCGGCGTCGATGTCGTACGACATGGTCACGTGGTGCAGTACGGCGCCCGGGCCCCCGCCGGGTCCGACGATCCGCTTCTGCGCCGCGCCCGCGATCTTGCCCTGGTCGGTCGCGATGTCGTTCAGCGGCTGGTACCAGGCCCGGATGCCCAGCTCACCGAGGGCGCCCAGCACCCAGTCGTCCAGGTAGGCATAGCTGTCCTGGAAGGACAGGCCGTGGACGAGGGACTCGGGGACCGACAGCGAGTAGGTGATCGTGTTGCCGGGCTCCACGAACATCGCGCCACCGCCGGAGATCCGTCGCACCACCTGGATGCCGTGCCGCGCGGCGCCCTCCGGATCCACCTCGTTGCGCAGCGACTGGAAGCTGCCGATGATCACCGCCGGGGCGCCCCACTCCCACACCCGCAGCGTCGGCGGGCGCCGGCCCGCGGCGACCTCGGCGGTCAGCACCTCGTCCAGCGCCATGTGCAGCGCGGGCGGCTGCGGGCCCTCGTGGATCAGCTGCCAGTCGTGGTCGGTCCAGTCCGTGGCGTGCGCGAGCGCGCGCCGCACCGCGATCGCCACGCCCTCCGACGTGAGGCCGTACATCACCGTCCCCGCGGGCAGCGCCGCCTCGATCCGCGCGGCCAGGCCCGCCGCGTCGGTGTCCGCCGGGGCGCCCTCCAGCGCACGGTCCACCGCGTCCAGCGCCTCGTCCGGCTCCAGGAAGAAGTCGCCCGACACGCGCACGTGCCGCAGCACGCCGTCCTCGACGTCCACGTCCACGACGACGAGCTTGCCGCCGGGCACCTTGTACTCACCGTGCACTGCCTGGGCCTCCGTCCCTGCCGTCGCCCGCACGAGATCAACGGCGCAGGTAGTCGCCGTGTTCCCCGGACCGCGATCACGCTCGTACGATCACCCGGACGAGGTACCCGAGCCGAGGAGGCGTCTGCCGTGTTCACCACCCGGCCCACCCTGCAGGGCACCTTCGGCATGGTGTCCTCCACCCACTGGCTGGCCTCCCAGTCGGCGATGGGGGTCCTGGAGGAGGGCGGAAACGCCTTCGACGCCGCCGTGGCGGGCGCGTTCGTGCTGCACGTGGTGGAGCCGCATCTCAACGGGCCCGCGGGCGAGGTACCGGTCCTGCTCGCCCCGGCGGGCGGCGAGGCGCGGGTGCTGTGCGGACAGGGGGTCGCCCCGGCCGGTGCCACCGTCGCCCACTACCGGGGGCTCGGGCTGGACCTCGTACCCGGCACCGGACCGCTCGCGGCCGCCGTGCCCGGCGCCTTCGACGCCTGGCTGCTGCTCCTGCGCGACCACGGCACCAGGTCCCTGGAGGACGTGCTGAAGTACGCCATCGGCTACGCCGAGCACGGGCACGCGCCCGTGGAGAAGCTCGGCGCGACCGTGGAGGCCGTGCGGGAGCTGTTCGCGACCGAATGGCCCTCGTCGGCCGAGGTGTACCTGCCCGGCGGCCGGGCGCCCCGGCCCGGTGAGCTCTTCCGCAACCCCGCCCTCGCCGCCACCTGGAAGCGGCTGCTCGCCGAGACCGCGGGCAGCGGCGACCGGGAGGCCCGGATCGACGCCGCCCGCGAGGTGTGGCGCTCCGGGTTCGTCGCCGAGGCGCTGGTACGGCAGTCCCGGCGGCCCACCATGGACACCAGCGGCGCACGGCACACCGGCACGCTCACCGAGGCCGACCTCGCCGGCTGGTCGGCCACCTACGAGACCCCGGTGACCTACGACTGGAACGGCTGGACCGTGTGCAAGGCCGGCCCCTGGAGCCAGGGCCCCGCCCTCCTGCAGCAGCTCGCCCTGCTCCCGCCCGAGCTGCCCGCCTGCGGCTCCGCAGAGTACGTCCACCTGCTGATCGAGGGCTGCAAGCTCGCCATGGCCGACCGCGAGGCCTGGTACGGGGACGCGGCCGAGGTGCCGGTCGCCGAGCTGCTGTCGGACGGCTACAACGCCGGGCGGCGGGCCCTGGTCGGCGCCAAGGCCTCCTTCGAGCTGCGGCCCGGCAGCCCCGGCGGGCGCACCCCGCGGCTGCCGGCGCAGGCGTACGCGCGCCTGGAGACCGGCGAGGACCGCGGCTTCGACCCGATGGGCGCCGGTGAGCCGACGGTCGCGGAGTTCCCCGGCGACCCGCAGGTGGCCGCCGACGGCACGACCCGTGGCGACACCTGCCACCTGGACGTCGTCGACCGCTGGGGCAACATGATCGCCGCCACGCCCAGCGGGGGCTGGCTGCAGTCCAACCCGGTCGTGCCCGAGCTGGGCTTCCCGCTCGGCACGCGCCTGCAGATGACCTGGCTGGAGGAGGGCCTGCCGAACTCCCTCACTCCGGGCCGCCGCCCGCGCACCACCCTCACCCCGTCCCTCGCGCTCCGCGACGGCGTGCCGGTCCTGGCGTTCGGCACGCCCGGCGGCGACCAGCAGGACCAGTGGCAGCTGCACTTCTTCCTCGCCGCCGCCCTGCGCGCCCAGGTACGCGGCGGCCTCGACCTCCAGGGCGCGATCGACGCCCCGAACTGGCACAACGACAGCTTCCCCAGCTCCTTCCACCCGCGCGGCCGCCGCCCCGGCAGCGTGACCGTGGAATCCCGCATGGACGCGGACGTGATCGAGGAGCTGCGGCGGCGCGGCCACGACGTCACCGTCGGCCCCGCCTGGTCCGAGGGGCGCCTGTGCGCGGTGGCCCGGGACCCGGAGACCGGCGTGCTCTCGGCGGCGGCGAACCCGCGCGGGATGCAGGGGTACGCCGTCGGCCGCTGACTGATCATCCGGAACCTGTTCTTCATCCCGATTCCACCCGCTGTGCACCGGGCGGGCGGGGATTGTCAGAGGGACGTGCTCTCATGGAGGCATGATCGAAGCAATGACGGAAACCATCGAAGAGTTTCTCGCCCGCTGCTCGGCCGACGTGGAGGAAGCGGTCCGCAAGGCCGCCGCGGCCGAGATCCTGCCCCGCTTCCGCTGCCTCGCCGAGCACGAGGTGGACCAGAAGAGCGGCCCGCACGACCTGGTGACGGACGCCGACCGGCTGGCCGAGCTGCGGCTCACCACGGACCTCGGCGCCCTGCTGCCCGGCTCGGTCGTGGTCGGCGAGGAGGCCGTGCACGCCGACCCGGCGACCTATGCGGCGCTCCAGGGCGACGCCCCGGTCTGGATCGTCGACCCGGTCGACGGCACCCGCCAGTTCGTGCACGGCGACGACGGGTTCTGCACCCTGGTCGCCCTCGTCCAGCGGGGCGTCGTCCTCGCCTCCTGGACCTACGCCGCGGCGCGCGACCAGCTCGCCACCGCGGTCCGCGGCCAGGGCGCCTTCCTCGACGGCGAGCGGCTGTTCGCGGGCCCGCCCGCGCCCGGCCGCGACCTCGTCGTCGCCACGTCCCACCCGGACTACACCACCGACGAGCAGAAGCGCGCGCTGAGCGCCCTGTGGACCGACGGCCTCGCCCCTCGCCCCTGCGGTTCGGCGGGCCTGGAGTATCTCGCCATAGCCCAGGGGGAGTTGGACGCCGTCGCGTTCTCCTGGGAAGCGGCCTGGGACCACGCGGCCGGGCTGCTCCTCGTCGAGGAGGCGGGCGGCACGCACCTCACCCGCGCCGGCGAACCGTTCCGGGTGACAGGCGGCAACGCCCTGCCCTTCACCGCGGCCCGGGACGCCACGACCGCCCGCCGGGTGGCCGACCTGCTGCGCACGGTGGCCTGAATCCGACCGGGGCGTCCCGCCTGGCCCCGTCTGCCGGTCCGCCCGGCCACCCGGCCCGAGGGAATGTCAGTCCCGCGGCATATCCTGACCCCGAGTGGCCATCGGCTGACGAAGGGGTCCGAAGGTGCCGTCGATGCTCGATGCGGTCGTGGTGGGTGCGGGGCCGAACGGACTGACCGCTGCCGTGGAGCTGGCCCGCCGCGGTTTCTCCGTCGCGCTGTTCGAGGCGAAGTCCACCGTGGGCGGCGGCGCCCGCACAGAGGAACTGACCCTGCCCGGCTTCCGGCACGACCCGTGCTCGGCCGCCCACCCCCTGGGCATCAACTCACCGGCGTTCCGGGCCCTGCCCCTCGACCGCTACGGCCTGCGGTGGCTGCACTCCGAGCTGCCGATGGCGCATCCCTTCCCCGACGGCACCGCGGCCGTGCTGTCCCGCTCGGTGGCCGAGACGGCCGCCTCCTTCGGCCCCCGGGACGCGGGCGCGTACCGCAGACTGGTCGAGCCGTTCCTCGCCCACTGGGACACTCTCGTACGGGACTTCATGTCCCTGCCGCTGACCGCCCTCCCACGCGACCCCGTCACCCTGGCCCGCTTCGGCCTGGCCGGGCTGCCGCCGTCCACCTGGCTGCTGCGCCGTTTCAAGGACGAGCGGGCCAAGGCCGTCTTCGCCGGCCTGGTCGCCCATGTGATCGCGCCGCTCAGCGGCCTGGCGACCGGCGCCATCGGCCTGGTCTTCGCCCTGGCCGCCCACGCCCGCGGCTGGCCGGTGCCCCGCGGCGGCTCCCAGGCCATCTCCGACGCCCTCGCCGACTATCTCAAGGACCTCGGCGGCGCCGTACACACCGACTACGAGGTCAAGCGCCTGGACGACCTGCCCCCCGCACGGGCGTACGTCTTCGACACCTCGCCCACCGCGCTGGCCCGCATCGCCGGCTTCGGGAACCACTACGCGCACTACCGCTACGGCCCGAGCGTCTTCAAGATCGACTATGCGCTGGACGGCCCCGTCCCCTGGACCGCGCCCGAGGCCCGCGCCGCCACGACCGTGCAGATCGGCGCGAGCAAGGGCGAGATCTCCACCGCCCTGCGCGCCGCCTCCCGCGAGGGCCGCGCCCCCGGCCGGCCGTTCCTGATCACCGTGCAGCCCAGCATCGTCGACCCGACCCGCGCCCCCCAGGGCAAGCAGGTCTTCTGGGCGTACGGCCATGTCCCGAACGGCTGGTCCGGCGACCTCACCGACGCCATGGAGCGCCAACTGGAGCGCTTCGCCCCCGGTTTCCGCGACCGCGTGCTCGCCCGCGCCGTCGCCGGCCCCGCCGAGCTGGCCGCCCACAACGCCAACTACGTCGGCGGCGACATCGCCTGCGGCGCGGCGTCCGGACTCCAGCTGCTGCTGCGCCCCAGACTGTCCCTGTTCCCGTACCACACCCCTCATCCGGCCGTCTTCATCTGCTCCTCGGCCACCCCGCCGGGACCCGGCGTGCACGGTATGTCGGGGCACAACGCGGCCAAGGCCGTATGGCGAAGACTGAGGCAGCAGACATGACCACCATCACCCTGGTCCAGGGCGACATCACCCGGGAGAGCGCCGACGCGATCGTCAACGCGGCCAACTCCTCCCTCCTCGGCGGCGGCGGAGTCGACGGCGCGATCCACCGGCGCGGCGGCCCCGCCATCCTGGAGGAATGCCGCGCCCTGCGCGCCTCCCGGTACGGCAAGGGCCTGCCCACCGGCCAGGCGGTCGCCACCACGGCGGGTGAACTCGACGCGCGCTGGGTCATCCACACGGTGGGCCCGGTGTACAGCGAGAGCGAGGACCGCTCCGATCTGCTCGCCTCCTGCTACCGCGAGTCCCTGAGGGCCGCCGACGAACTCGGCGCCCGCACGGTCGCGTTCCCGGCCGTCTCCACGGGCGTGTACCGGTGGCCGATGCGGGACGCGGCAAGGATCGCCGTGGAGACCGTGCGGAACACGGCGACGGCGGTCGAGGAGGTGCGCTTCGTTCTCTTCGACGAGCGGGCGTACGAGGCGTTCGCCCGCCAAGTCGGCTGACCGGCGCCGCCGTTGGGATACGCACGGCCAGGAGCAGCCGTCAGGACAGTTCGCGCAGGGTCCTGCCGAGCAGCGCCACGCCCTCGGCGATGACTCCCGGCGCGGTGGCCGCGTACCCGAGGACGAGACCGGGCGGGCCGGACAACTGCCGGTGCCAGGACAGGGGTTGGCACTTCACGCCCCGGCCCAGCGCGGCGGCGGCGAGCTCGGTGTCGGGTACGTCCGCGGTGTACGTGACCGTCAGATGCAGGCCCGCCGCGGCTCCGTGCACGGTCCCACCGGGCAGATGCTCGGCGAGTGCGGCGATCATCGCGTCGCGGCGGTCGCGGTGCCGCCGGCGCAGCAGCCGCAGTTGCCGCTCCAGCCCACCGGACTCCATCAGCCGGGCGAGCACCAGCTGCGGCAGCACCGCGTTGCCCAGGTCGTTGAACCGCTTGGCGTCGACCAGGCCCGTGCGATAGCGGGGCGGGACCACCAGCCAGCCGATGCGCAACGCCGGAGCGAGCAGCTTCGACACACTGCCCATGTAACACACCCGGTCGGCCAGCAGCGCCCGCAGCGCGGGGACCGGCGGCCGGTCGTAGCGGTGCTCGGCGTCGTAGTCGTCCTCCAGGATCAGCCCGCCGTCCCGGGCCCAGCCCAGCAGCTCACGCCGGCGCTCGCCGCTGGTCACCACGCCGGTCGGGAACTGGTGGGCCGGCGTGAGCAGCACCGCGCGGGCACCGGTCGCGCGCAACGCGTCCACCCGCACCCCGTCCCCGTCGACCGGCACCGGCGGGGTGTCGAGGCCCCCGTTGCGCAGATGCTGGCGGCCGCCGAGCGAGCCGGGGTCCTCCACCGCGACGGCGTCGATGCCGTCCGCCCGCAGCACCTGGTGGAGCAGGGTGAGCGCCTGGGCGGTGCCCGCCACGATCAGCACCTCGTCCGGCTCCACCCGTACGCCCCGCATCCGCGCGAGCCAGTCGGCCACGGCCCGCCGCAGCGCGGGAGCGCCACGGGGGTCGCCGTAGCCGAGGTGCTCGGCGGACAGCTCCGCGAGCACGGCACGCTCGGCGCGCAGCCAGGCGGTCCGCGGAAAGGCGGCGAGGTCGGGCCGCCCGGGAGTGAGATCGACGGCGGCCGGCACCTCCCGCAAGGCGTCGAAGACGTCGGCGCCGGGGGGTCGGAGGAACGGGATCGCGGGTGTGGTGGGGCGCTCAGGGCTCGTGGGGGAGGTGCGGCCGGCGGCTGGTCGCGGGGGACGGGGTGCGTGAGGGGCCGCCGGCGGGCACTCCGCGCGAGGGCTGACGAGTGCCGCATCCACTTTGGCCCTCCGCGACTCCTCGCGTTCCGGTCCTTCGCCCCGGCGGACGCCCCGTGCCGCGGCGAACGGTGCCGCCACCACCACCGTGCCCCCGCGGCGGCGGCCCTCCAGATGGCCGTCCTCGGCGAGCCGGCGGTAGGCCTCGGTGATCACCCCTCGGGACACATGGAGTTCGGTGGCCAGCACCCGGGTGGGCGGGAGCCTGCTGCCCACCGCCAGGCGGCCGTCCGCTATCGCCCGCCGCAGCCGTCCGGCCAGCCACTCGGCCTTCCCGCCGACGGGCACATCGCCGGCCGCCAGCTGCAGGAAGTCCGAGCCACGACCAGGGACTTCACCCGCGCCGGCCGGCATCCCTCGCTTCTCGTCCACCGTGCTCATGCTGTCATGCGCCGGGTGCAGCCGCCGAAGACGAAGTCCGGCGCGGCCCGGGTGAGTACGGCCGTCTCCGTGCCGATCCCCCAGTGGGCCGCCACCTCGGCCTCGGCCGCCTTCAGCAGCTCGGGCACGATCTCCGCGCCGCCGTCATGCATGGCCTCCGCCACCACCAGCACCCGGTGGGTGTGCTCGCCGACCGCCGAGTGGCCGCTCTGCCGGTGGGTCCAGCGCCGCGCGTGCGCGCGTCCGGCGGAGTCGACGAAGGTCACCTCGCCGGGCGCGGGACGCTCGACGCCTCCGCCGAACGCCGTATACGTCTCGTCGCCGCCGGCCGGCCGCACCTCCAGCAGCGGCCCGGTGATCCGGTCGACGTCGAGGACCGCCACCGGGATCGCGTACGCCACGGACAGCGCGTTGCACAGGTCGACCAGCGGATGGATGCGCGGCAGCGCGCCCTCCTTCCGCAGCCGCCGCAGCAGCGACTCCGCGGCGCACCGGTACTGCGTCGGCCTGAGCCCCGTCCGGCTGAACGTCCGCCGCCAGGCCAGCACCTCGGGGAACTCGCCCTCGGTGGCGCCGGACAGCCGGGCCAGGGCGCGGGCGGTGTACTCGGCGGCGCGCGGCCCGGTGTCCGCACCGGCGCCGACGCCGTCGGCGTACAGCGCGCCGGAGGCCAGTTCGGGAAATCTGGCCCAGATGGTGTCGGCGTGCCGGAATCGCATGGTCAGGGACCTCCTCGGGGTTCGGGAGCCACCACCTTGCCCGGACTGTGGTCCGGTCACCAGGGCCAAAGCCGGTGCGGGCGGCCGGTCCATAGCCGGTCCACCCCGGGCCGCGGCCCCCGCAGCCCGCGTGGCATCATCGGCCGGGGTCCCGAACGCCGTCGTACGAGGAGCACGATGAACCCCGCTCTCACCGTCACCCCGGCGGTCGGTGCCGCGCTGCTGGACGACTTCTCGCTGGAGATGACCGGCAAGGACGTGCCCCGGCTGGAGGAAGCGCAAGGCAGCATCCCGCGGGGCACCCGGATCAACATCACCTTCCTCGCCGGGGAGGACCTCGGCATGCGGCTGGCGGCCGCCCGCGCGGTCAAACGGCTCGGTTTCGTCCCCGTGCCCCACATCTCGGCACGCCGCCTGCCCTCCCGGGCCGCCCTGGAGGAGTTCCTGTCCGGGCTGGCCGAGGACGGCACCGCCGAGAACGTCTTCGTCGTCGGCGGCGACCCCGCCCGTCCCGAGGGCCCCTACCCGGACGCCCTCGCCGTCCTGCGCACCGGCCTGCTCCAGCGCCACGGCGTCCGGCACGTCGGCATCAGCGGCTACCCGGAGGGCCACCCGGCGATAGCCGACGGCACGCTGTGGTCCGCGCTCACCGAAAAGGCGGCGGCCATCGGGGCGCACCGGTTCGGCGGCGACGTCATCACCCAGTTCGGCTTCGACGCCGACCCCGTGCTCGGCTGGCTGGAGGCCGCCCGCGCCCGGGGCGTGCACCTGCCCGTCCGCATCGGCGTGCCCGGACCGGCGGGCGTACGCCGGCTGCTCGGCTACGCCACCCGGTTCGGCGTCGCCACCAGCGCCTCCGTCGCCCGCAAGTACGGCTTCTCGCTGACCAACCTCATGGGTACGACCGGACCGGACCGCTTCCTGCACGCGCTCGCCCAGCGCTACGACCCCGAACGGCACGGCGCCGTGAAGGTCCACTTCTACACGTTCGGCGGGCTGCGCCACACCGCCGACTGGATCGCCGGGTTCCGGCAGACCGCCGCCCTCGGCACACACGCGCCGTGATGCCGCCCCGGCCGCGCCCGCCCGGATCGGCACCCCACCAGGCCCGCGGACGCTGCTGTCGGATTTCCGCCAGCGGTCGGCGCCCCGGGTGGCCGATGCTGGACGCATGCAGACAGCGACGCACCTCGACCGGGAGCACTGCGTACGCGCCGTGCAGTCCAAGGACGCGCGGTTCGACGGGTGGTTCTTCACGGCCGTCCTGACCACCCGGATCTACTGCCGGCCCAGCTGTCCCGTCGTCCCGCCCAAGCCGGAGAACATGACGTTCTACCCGAGCGCGGCCGCCTGCCAGCAGGCCGGGTTCCGGGCCTGCAAGCGCTGCCGCCCGGACACCAGCCCCGGCTCCCCGGAGTGGAACCAGCGCGCCGACCTGGTGGCCCGCGCCATGCGGCTCATCGCCGACGGCGTCGTGGACCGCGAGGGCGTGCCCGGACTCGCCGACCGGCTCGGCTACAGCACCCGCCAGGTGGAGCGGCAGCTGCTCGCCGAGCTGGGCGCGGGCCCCCTCGCGCTCGCCCGTGCCCAGCGCGCCCAGACCGCGCGGCTGCTCATCGAGACCACCCCGCTGCCCATGACGGAGATCGCCTTCGCGGCCGGCTTCGCCTCCGTCCGCACCTTCAACGACACCGTCCGCGAGGTCTTCGCCCTGAGCCCGAGCGAGCTGCGCGCCCGCGCCCCGAAGTCCGGGACCGGTATCCCGGGCGTGCTGAGCCTGCGGCTGCCGTTCCGTGCCCCGCTCAACCCCTCCAACCTCTTCGGCCACCTCGCCGCCACCGCCGTACCCGGCGTCGAGGAGTGGCTCCCCCACTGCCCGAACGGCGTGGGAGGTACCCCCACCGGCGCGTACCGGCGCACGCTGCGCCTGCCGTACGGCCATGGGATCGTCTCCCTCACGCCCCGCCCCGACCACATCGCCTGCCGCCTCACGCTGAGCGATCTGCGCGATCTGCCCGTGGCGATCAGCCGGTGCCGCCGCATGCTCGACCTGGACGCCGACCCCGTCGCCGTGGACGACCGGCTGCGCACCGACCCGCTGCTCGCGCCCCTGGTCGACAAGGCGCCCGGCCGGCGGGTGCCGCGCACGGTCGACGAGGCCGAGTTCGCCGTCCGCGCCGTCCTCGGTCAGCAGGTCTCCACGGCGGCCGCCCGCACCCACGCGGCCCGCCTGGTCATCGCGCACGGCAAACCCCTCGACGACCCCGAGGGCGGCCTCACGCATCTCTTCCCTTCCCCCGAGGCCCTCGCCGCCGTGGATCCCGAGACCCTGGCGATGCCCCGCACCCGGCGCACCACGTTCACCACCCTGGTCCGGGAACTCGCCGAGGGCACCCTCCACTTGGGAGTCGAGTCCGACTGGGCGGAAGTCCGCGCCCGGCTCCTGGCCCTGCCCGGCTTCGGACCGTGGACCGTCGACGTCATCGCCATGCGCGCCCTCGGCGATCCCGACGCCTTCCTCCCCACCGACCTCGGCATCCGGCGCGCGGCGGGGGAGCTGGGCCTGCCCTCCACCCCGGCCGCGCTCACCGCCCGGGCGGAGGCATGGCGGCCCTGGCGGGCGTACGCCGTGCAGTACCTGTGGGCGACCGACGGCCACCCGATCAACTTCCTGCCCGTGTAAGAAGGTTCTCCGATGACCCACACCCTGATCGACAGCCCGTACGGCCCGCTCACCCTGGTCGCCGACGCCGACGGCACCCTGTGCGGCCTCTACATGGCCGGCCAGCGACACCGCCCGCCCGAGGAGAACTTCGGCCACCGGGACGACAGCCTGCCCTCCTTCGCCGCGGCGCGGGAGCAGCTGACGGCCTACTTCGCGGGCGAGTTGAAGCAGTTCGCCCTCGAACTCGCCCTGAAGGGGACCCCGTTCCAGCGCAGCGTCTGGGCACAGCTCACCCGCATCCCGTACGGCGAGACCCGCACCTACGGCCAACTCGCCGACGCCCTAGGCAACCCCGGGGCATCCCGCGCCGTCGGCCTCGCCAACGGCAAGAACCCCATCGGCATCATCGTCCCCTGCCACCGCGTCATCGGCGCGTCCGGCGATCTCACCGGCTACGGCGGCGGCCTCGACCGCAAGCGCCGCCTGCTGGACTTCGAACGGGACACCGCGCTGTTCTAGCCCGCTCCAGCGACGGCACTCGGTGAGGGAGGCCCTCCTGAGGCGCACGGATCCTATGTGCCGCTCTCGGTCCGGATGCGGTCCAGCAGTGCGGGCAGGGCGGTGCCGATCGGCTCGCGTACGACCTCGTGGGCGAGTTCGTCGTACGGGGTCGGCTCGGCGTTGACGATGATCAGGTGGGCGCCGTGGTCGGCGGCGATGCCGACCAGGCCGGCCGCGGGCTGTACCTGCAGGCTGCTGCCGACGGCGATGAACAGGGTGCACGCCTTGCTGATGGACATCGCCTCGCCGAGGACGACGGGGTCGAGGCGTTCGCCGAACATCACGGTCGCGGACTTGAGGATGCCACCGCATTCCAGGCAGGCCGGGTCCTCCTCGCCGGCCTCGACGCGGGCCAGGGCGTCCTCCATCGGCCCGCGCGCGTGGCATCGGGTGCACACGACACTGCGTGCGCTGCCGTGCAGTTCGAGCACCTTGCGGGCGGGCAGGCCGGCGAGCTGGTGCAGTCCGTCCACGTTCTGCGTGATGACCCGGACCGGGATGCCGGACTTCTCCAGCTCGGCGACGGCACGGTGCGCGGCGTTCGGCTCGGCCTTGAGGGTGCGGTTCTTGCGCCGCATCTGCCACGAGCGGCGGCGGATCTCCGGGTCCGCCATGTAGTACTCGTACGTCACGAGCTTCTCCGCCGCCGGATCCCGCCGCCACAGCCCGTTCGGCCCGCGGTAGTCCGGGATTCCGGAGTCCGTGGAGATACCCGCGCCGCTGAGAAGGGCAAGGAGAGGCTTGTCCATGGGCCGAGAGTAGGACGCCCGTGTGATCGGGGCGAGCGGATATCGGGGCCGAGCGTCACGTCTGGGTCCGCCATCCGGGTTCCAGGATGTCGAGGAGGGCGTGAAAGGCCTTGTCCGCCCGGTCCCAGTGGCCGTTCGCCAGCGGGGCGATGACGAGGCCGAAGGAGGCGTCCGCCAGCAGGGCGGCCTCGGTGCGGGCCCGGTCCTGGTCCATGCCGAGGTCGCGGAAGACGCTGGTGAGCAGGTCCGTCCACTCGGTGACGATGTCGTGCAGGACCGGCCCGTACCGGTCCGGGTGGAGCAGGCTGGCGCTCATGACCTCGAGATACAGGGGGAGCGAGGCACGTACGTCGGGGTCGCTGAACTGATGCCACACCTCCTCCATGAAGCGGCGCAGGCCCGCCGCGTCCCTCGGTGAGCCGAAGGCCTCCAGCAGCTCGCGGGTGCGCAGAAGAGGCCGGCGTTCGTAGCCGGCGAGGGCCTCGGCGACCATCCGCTCCTTGGAACCGAAGTAGTACAGGAGCATGCGGTCGCTGGTGCCCAGCGCACGGGCCAGGGGCCGCAGGGAGAGGTCGGTCAGCCCGTTGCGGAGGATGTAGGCGCGGACCCGGTCGAGCAGATCGCGTCGTTTGGCCGGGTCGGGCGGCCGCGGCATGAGGGCTCCTGGATGCGGTGAGGGAAGCTCGGGCTATATGTCGCTTATAGGAACCTTTGGTGATGTCTTTACCGTAGCACCCGCTACGTCTATATTTGAGGTGTAGCGACTGCTACATGTACGGCTTCCCTCCGAAGGACTGATTCACATGGCCACACACGCCGCGCTCTCCTGGGCCACCCGGCAGTGGGCCCTCTGGTCCCGTACGCTCGCACCGATACGGCCGCTGGACGCTCCCCGGGGCCGCGCCACCGTCTGGGACGCCTCCTGGCCCCTGCCCCGGGAACTGACCTCGGCGGGCCGAGCACGACGCCTGGTGACCGCTCAGCTGAGCGACTGGTCCTTGGCCGACCTGGCCGACACCGCCGAGCTCCTGGTCAGCGAGGTGGTCACCAACGCCCTGCGGCACACCCGCGGGCCGCTCCGGCTCAACCTGCGGGTGCGTGACTCCCGACTGGCGTGCGAGGTGGAGGACACCGAGTCCGCCGGCCCGCTGCGCAGCGTCGTCGACACCGACGCGGAAGGCGGGCGCGGCACGGAACTCCTCGACCTGCTCGCCGATGCCTGGGGCAGCACGGAGACAGCCACTGGCAAGACCATCTGGTTCGAACTGCGATCCGAGCACCCGGCCGTGGAAAGCACCGAGAACGCGTTGATGGCCGCCTGAACACCTTCAGCCGAGCCACGCCCGGCGCCCCGCCGCGACCGCGGCCGGTGAAAGGCCGGTCACGCCACCCGGTGGCCGTTCTCCAGCTCCGCGGTGCCGGAGCCGTCCGCGAGGACGTCCAGAGCGGTCAGGACGCGGCGGCCGAGGGCGCTGGGGAGGTGGTCGGTGATCTCCTCGCGCGGGACCAGGCGCCAGGACAACAGCTCCTCCTCCTGGAGGCGGATCGCCTTCAGCTCGGCCTCGGTGAGGACTCCTCCGTCGTACAGGTACGCCACCAGCGGGGGCCGGCCCGTGCCGTGCACCCAGTCCACGGCCAGCAGCCGGCCCGGCTCCCGGTCGACGCCGATCTCCTCCAGCGTCTCCCGGCGCGCGCCCCGGCGCGGAGTCTCCCCGTCGTCCGACTCGATCGTGCCGCCCGGCAGCGCCCAGCCCTCGCGGTAGTTGGGCTCGACCAGCAGCACGCGCCCTTCGGCGTCCCGGAAGAGCACGGCCGCGCCGGCGAGGACTCGGGGCAGGCTCGCGATGTACGTGGCGAAGTCAGGAGTCGTCATTGGGGAAGGGTAACCAGGCGCGGAGGGGCTACCGGGCCGCCGTCGCCAGGCGCAGGGTGCGTTCCGCCAGCGCACTGATCCGTACGGAGTCGAAGCCGAACACCGCGCTCCGTACCGTGTCCTGAAGCGGGTCCCTCCACTGGGCCGGGATCGCGTCCGCGCCGGTGAGGACCCCGGCCACCGAGCCCGCCGTAGCCCCGTTGGAGTCGGTGTCCAGGCCGCCGCGCACGGTCAGGGCGATGGTCCGGGTGAAGTCGCCGTCGCCGTACAGCAGTCCGGCGGTGAGGACGGCGGCGTTCGGGACGGTGTGGATCCAGCCCAGCCCGGCGGTCTCCGCGGCCAGCGTGGCCAGGGTCTCCTCCCAGGGCAGCCGTGACTCGTGCAGGGTCATGACCCGCCGTACGGTACGGGCGAGCCTGCTGCTCGCCGGGATCACGCCGAGCGCCGTGTCGAGTACGTCCCGCACCGTGGGGGCGGTGAAGGCGGCGGCGATCAGCGCGGCCGCCCACATGGCGCCGTACACGCCGTTCCCGGTGTGCGAGAGCACCGCGTCCCGGCGCGCGAGCCCGGCGGCGGCCACGGGGTCGCCGGGATGGGTCCAGCCGTGGACGTCGGCGCGGATCAGCGCGCCGATCCACTCCTGGTACGGGTTGTCGTACGTCGCCGTCAGCGGTGGCTTCAGCCCGTTGGCGAGATTGCGGTACGCGGCCCGTTCCGCGGTGAAGGTCTGCAGATACGGCAGCCGCAGCAGCCACAGGTCGCCGACCTGCTCGGTGCTGAAGCCGAAGCCGTACGTCTCCAGCAGGTGCAGGCCGAGGATCGCGTAGTCGACGTCGTCGTCGCGCACACTGCCGTGGATCCGGCCGCGCACGCAGTCCCGCCACTCCGGGCGCAGTACGGCGGTCTCGGCCGGGTCGGCGGGTTCGGGCAGGTAGTCGGTGAGCGGCAGCGCCTCGGCGGTGCGCAGATAGCGGTCGATGCGCTCGCGGGTCCACACCTCGCCCTGCTCCACCGGCTTGCCGAGCATGTTGCCCGCGATCCGGCCGAGCCAGCCGCCGTGGATGCGGTCGGCCACGGCGGGCAGGCCGGCGGGCTGCGGGCGCTGGGTGGTCATGGCTGGGGTCTACCCGTTTTGCCCAGGGTCCTCCCAGCCGCTTCCCAGCCTTCGGTCGGGGCATGACGAGGGAGGACTCCTCCGGTTAAGGTCGCAGCGGCGCGACTGGCCCTGACGTGCGCGGGGCCCGGAGAGCAAGGGGAAAGCAAGGTGGCGGACGCTGCAGTGAACGAGACCCGTCGGGTGCTCATCGCCGCGGACAAGTTCAAGGGCTCGCTGACGGCCGTGCAGGTCGCCGAGCGGGTGACGGCCGGGTTGCGCCGGGTCGTGCCGGATCTTCGCATCGAGGCGCTGCCCGTGGCCGACGGCGGCGACGGGACGGTGGACGCGGCGGTCGCGGCCGGTTTCGAGCGCCGAGAGGTACGGGTCGCCGGCCCGCTGGGCCAGGAGGTGACCGCCGCGTTCGCGCTGCGCGATGGGACCGCGGTCGTGGAGATGGCCGAGGCGAGCGGCCTCCAGCGCCTCCCGGCCGGGGTCTTCGCGCCCCTGACCGCCTCCACGTACGGCTCCGGCGAGCTGCTGCGGGCCGCGCTGGACGCGGGCGCGCGGACGATCGTGTTCGGTGTCGGCGGCAGCGCCACGACGGACGGCGGCGCGGGCATGCTGTCCGCGCTGGGCGCGCGCTTCCTGAACGAGGACGGCGAGCCGGTGGCGGCGGGCGGCGGCGGGCTGGCGGAGCTCGCCCGCACCGATCTGTCCGGCCTGGACCCGCGGCTGTCGTCGGTGGAGCTGGTGCTGGCGAGCGACGTCGACAATCCGCTGACCGGGCCGAAGGGCGCGCCGGCGGTGTACGGCCCGCAGAAGGGTGCCTCCCCGGACGACGTGGAGACCCTGGACGCGGCCCTCGTCCACTTCGCCAAGGTGCTGGAGGCCGAGGTCGGGCCGCGGGCCGCGGAGTACGCGGCGTCGCCGGGCGCGGGCGCGGCGGGCGGCATCGGGTACGGCGCGCTGCTCCTCGGCGCCCGTTTCCGGCCCGGGATCGAGGTCATGCTGGACGTCCTGGGCTTCGCGCCCGCGCTGCAGCGGGCCTCGCTGGTGATCACCGGTGAGGGCTCGCTGGACGAGCAGACGCTGCACGGGAAGGCGCCGGCGGGGGTTGCTGCCGCGGCTCGCTCCGCGGGAAGGACCGTGGTGGCTGTGTGCGGACGGCTCGCTCTGTCGCCGGAGGCGTTGCTGCGGGCGGGGATCGAGAGGGCGTACCCGTTGACCTCCGTCGAGCCGGACGTGGCCAGGTGCATCGCGGACGCGGGGCCGATTCTCGAGCGGGTCGCCATGCGGATCGCCGAGGACCACCTGGGCTGAGGCCCCTGGGCGCTCCGCCCCCAGACCCCCGTTTCCCACCCGCTCACCCGCCCACCCGGCCACCCGTCTCGGTCGGCTGGAGAGCCACTGTTCCGGGGCGGACGTGGTCTTGTCGCTTCACTCTCGGCCAACCGAGTCGGGTGGCCGGGTGGACAAGCCGGGGGGCTGGGGCGGAGCCCCCAAGTGGGCTGGGCCACACAAGCGAGGGGCCCCGAACCGTTTCCTGGTCCGGGGCCCCTGCCAAAGCGCCGCTACGGCAACTGCGCCGCCCGCGCCTCGCGCCGGTTGTCGCGGAAGTTGTTCACCCGCCGAGCCGTGGCGAACAACGGAATCACCGCGCCCATGACCAGCTGGAGCGCGCAGCCCGTCTGGAGCAGCAGCTGCCCGCTGGGCGCGTCGAAGGCCCAGGCCGCCAGCAGGCCCATCGACAGGACGATCCATCCGAGCATGGCCCCCGCCAGGCGGCCCCTGGGCTTCGGGTACTCCACCCGGCTCACCATCAGCCACGCCGTACCGAGAATCGCCAGCAGCGTCGCCACGAAGGGCAGCTCCAGCAGGACGATGGAGACCACCGTCAGCGCCCCGAAGGGGCTGGGCATGCCCTGGAACATGCCGTCCTTCATGGTCACGCAGGAGAAGCGCGCCAGCCGGAGGACGACCGCCAGGAGCACCACGATTGCCCCCAGCGCCGCCATTCTCTGGTGTGCGTCGTCCGCGACCATGCCGTAGACGAGGACGAAGTACGCGGGCGCGAGCCCGAAGCTGATCAGGTCGGAGAGGTTGTCCAGCTCCGCGCCCATCGGCGACGAGCGCAGCTTGCGGGCCACCAGCCCGTCGAACAGGTCGAAGACGGCCGCGCAGAGCATCAGGATGACGGCCGTGGCGGCGCTGTGCCGCGCCATGCCCGCGGACTCGTCGTTCCCGGTCAGGTGCGGGATCAGGATGCCGGTGGTGGTGAAGTACACCGCCATGAACCCGCACGTGGCGTTGCCCAGGGTGAGGGTGTCCGCTATCGACAGACGGAGAGAGAGGGGCATCTCCTCCTCGTCGTCCACCTCGTCGGCCTCGGGCACCCAGCCGGCCTGGGTCTCCGGATCAATCACGGTCAATGCGAGTCACCCCAGCCACGGTCTTCTGGCCGACCTCGACCGCGACCTCCACGCCCTCGGGCAGGTAGAGGTCGACACGCGAGCCGAAGCGGATCAGACCGATACGGTCGCCCTGCTCGACCTTCGTGCCCGCGGGGATGTAGGGCACGATGCGGCGGGCCACCGCGCCGGCGATCTGGATCATCTCGATGTCGCCGAGTTCGGTGTCCAAATGCCAGACTACGCGCTCGTTGTTCTCGCTCTCCTTGTTGAAGGCCGGAACAAAGCCGCCGGGGATGTGCTCGACGGATGTCACCGTGCCCGCGAGGGGCGCGCGGTTGACGTGGACGTTCAGCGGGCTCATGAAGATCGCGACGCGGGTGCGCCCGTCCTTCCACGGCATGATGCTCTGCACCACACCGTCGGCGGGCGAGATCACCCGGCCGGAGCCGATCTCGCGCTCGGGGTCGCGGAAGAACCACAGCATGCCCGCGGCGAGCGCGGTGGCGGGCACGGCCACGGCCTTGGCCGCGCCGGAGCGGCGGGCGCGGGCCAGGCTGAGTGCTGCGGTGGCGACGGTCGGGAGAAGCCACGGCGATGCTCCGCGCGCGAGGCGTACGCCGGCTCGGCTGTCGCGAGGTGCAGAGGTTTGGCTGTGGGGCATGGATGACCTTCGTAGCGGATGATGCCGCGCAAGACGGGGGACGGCGGCTTTCCCGGGATCGTACCGGTCGCGGGCCACAACTGGGCAAGCCAGGCTGCCGAGTCGACGGCCGAACTACACCTACGGGGTGTGATCTTCTTCTCGAAGAAAACACCCCGTATACGGACAATCAGCCCTGGAGTCGATACTCTTCGAGCAGCCTGCGGCCGATGATCATTTTCTGGATCTCGGCGGTACCTTCACCGATGAGCAGCATCGGAGCCTCCCGGTAGAGGCGCTCGATCTCGTACTCCTTGGAGAAGCCGTAGCCGCCGTGGATGCGGAAGGCGTCCTCCACGACCTCCTTGCAGTACTCCGAGGCCAGGTACTTCGCCATCCCGGCCTCAAGGTCGTTTCGCTGGCCGGAGTCCTTTTTGCGGGCCGCGCTGACCATCATCGCATGGGCGGCCTCGACCTTGGTGGCCATCTCCGCCAGCTTGAACTGGATGGCCTGGTGCTGGGCGATCGGCTTGCCGAAGGTGTGCCGCTGCTGGGCGTACTGGATGCCGAGTTCGAAGGCGCGCTGGGCGACGCCACAGCCACGCGCCGCCACGTTGACCCGGCCGACCTCGACGCCGTCCATCATTTGGTAAAAACCTCGGCCGGTGACGCCGCCGAGCACCCGATCGGCCGGTACCCGCAGGCCGTCCATGATCAGCTCGGTGGTGTCGACGCCCTTGTAGCCCATCTTGTCGATCTTGCCGGGGATCGTCAGCCCCGGGCGGACCTCGCCGAAGCCCGGCTCCTTCTCGACCAGGAAGGTCGTCATCGACTTGTGGGGCGGGGTGCCCTCGGGGTGTCCTTCGTCACTCCGGACGAGGACGGCCACGAGGGAGGACGTGCCGCCGTTCGTCAGCCACATCTTCTGGCCGTTCAGGACGTACTCGTCGCCGTCCTTGACCGCCTTCGACGTGATCGCCGACACATCGGAGCCCAGGCCCGGCTCCGACATGGAGAAGGCGCCCCGGATGTCGCCGGCCGCCATCCTCGGCAGGAAGTGGTCCTTCTGCTCCTGCGTGCCGTGCTGCTTGAGCATGTACGCGACGATGAAGTGGGTGTTGATGATGCCGGACACCGACATCCAGCCGCGGGCGATCTCCTCCACGCACAGGGCGTAGGTCAGGAGCGACTCGCCCAGACCCCCGTACTCCTCGGGGATCATCAGACCGAACAGGCCGAGTTCCTTCAGGCCGTCCACGATCTGCTGCGGGTACTCGTCGCGGTGCTCCAGCTCGGTCGCGACAGGAATGATCTCCTTGTCGACAAAGTCCCGCACGGTGGAGAGGATCTCCTGCTGGACGTCGGTCAGACCGGCGGTCTGGGCGAGACGGGCCATTACTTCTCCTGCTGCTTCAGCTCCGGGCGGCCCGGCTGCTCGCCGCCGCGCTCCTTGATGTACGTCTCGGTCGGCACCATCACCTTGCGGCGGAATACGCACACGAGCGTGCCGTCCTGCTTGTAGCCCTTGGTCTCGACGTAGACGATCCCGCGGTCGTTCTTCGACTTCGACGGCCATTTGTCCAGCACGGTCGTCTCGCCGTAGATCGTGTCGCCGTGGAAGGTCGGCGCCACGTGCTTGAGCGACTCGATCTCCAGGTTGGCGATCGCCTTGCCGGAGATGTCCGGCACGGACATGCCGAGCAGCAGGGAGTAGATGTAGTTGCCGACGACGACGTTCTTGCCGAAGTCCGTCGTCTTCTCCGCATAGTTCGTGTCCATGTGGAGCGGGTGGTGGTTCATGGTGAGGAGACAGAACAGGTGGTCGTCGTACTCCGTGACCGTCTTGCCCGGCCAGTGCTTGTACGTCGCCCCGACCTCGAACTCCTCGTAGGTGCGTCCGAACTGCATCGTGCTCAGGGCTCCTTAGCCGGCGGGAATCTCGAACTTCGACGTGCGCTGCATGCCGGCGGCCCGGCCCTTGCCGGAGATGACCAGGGCCATCTTGCGGCTGGCTTCGTCGATCATCTCGTCGCCGAGCATCGCGGAGCCCTTCTTGCCGCCCGCCTCGGACGTGTAGTAGTCGTACGCGTCCAGGATCAGCTCGGCGTGGTCGTAGTCCTCCTGGGACGGCGAGAAGATCTCGTTGGACGCCTCGACCTGGCCCGGGTGCAGCACCCACTTGCCGTCGAAGCCGAGCGCGGCGGCGCGCTGCGCGACCTCGCGGTAGCCGTCGATGTTGCGGATCTGCAGGTAGGGGCCGTCGATCGCCTGGAGGTTGTTGGCGCGGGCGGCCATCAGGATCTTCATCAGGATGTAGTGGTAGGCGTCCGCCGGGTAGCCGGGCGGCTGCTCGCCCACGACGAGGGACTTCATGTTGATGGACGCCATGAAGTCGGCCGGGCCGAAGATGATGGTCTCGACGCGCGGCGAGGCCTGCGCGATCGCGTTGACGTTGTTCAGGCCCTGCGCGTTCTCGATCTGCGCCTCGATGCCGATCTTGCCGACCTCGAAGCCCATCGTCTTCTCGATCTGCGTCAGCAGGAGGTCCAGGGCCACGATCTGCTCGGCGTTCTGGACCTTCGGCAGCATGATGCAGTCGAGGTTCTGGCCGGCGCCCTCGACGACCGTGACGACGTCCCGGTACGTCCACTCGGTCGTCCAGTCGTTCACGCGCACGACGCGCGTCTTGCCCGTCCAGTCACCCTCGTTGAGGAACTTGACGATGGTGTGCCGCGCCTCGGGCTTGGCGAGCGGCGCGCAGGCGTCCTCCAGGTCGAGGAAGACCTGGTCCGCCGGGAGGCCCTGCGCCTTCTCCAGGAAGCGCGGGTTCGAGCCCGGCACGGCCAGGCAGGAGCGCCGCGGGCGAAGGCGGTTGACAGGCGTGGTCATGCGGGGACCTCCAGGGGGTCGAGCTTGTTCGCTTTGCGGATCTCGTCGACGATGCGGCCGATGATTCCGGTGATGTCGAAGTCCTTCGGGGTGAACACCGCGGCGACACCGGCGGCCCTGAGCTGCTCGGCGTCACCATTCGGGATGATGCCACCGGCGATCACCGGTATATCTGTGGCACCGGCCACACGCAGCCGCTGGAGTACGTCCGGCACCAGCTGGGCGTGCGAGCCGGACAGGATCGACAGGCCCACCGCGTGCACGTCCTCGGCGAGGGCCGCGTCCACGATCTGTTCGGGGGTGAGCCGGATGCCCTGGTAGACCACCTCGAAGCCGGCGTCACGCGCGCGTACGGCGATCTGCTCGGCGCCGTTGGAGTGCCCGTCCAGGCCCGGCTTGCCGACCAGGAAGCGCAGCTTGCCGACGCCCAGGTCGCGGGCGGTGGCATCCACCTTGGCGCGGACCTCGGCGAGCGCGGAGCCGGGCTCGGCGGCGACCGCCACCGGCGCGGAGGAGACCCCGGTGGGCGCCCGGTACTCGCCGAACACCTCGCGCAGCGCGCCCGCCCACTCGCCGGTCGTGACCCCGGCGCGGGCGCACTCCAGCGTGGCCTCCATCAGGTTGTCCGTGCCCTTGGCGGCCTCCTTCAGCCGCTCCAGCGCCTTGCACGGGCGCGGGTGGTTGAAGGGCGGCTGGTAGCGGGTGTCGCGCCAGTTCTGGAGCCCGGCGATGACCCGGGCCTCGACCGCCGGGTCGACCGTCATGATCGCGGTGTCCAGGTCGGCCGTGAGCGGGTTGGGCTCGGTGCCCTCGAAGGCGTTGACGCCGACGATCTTCTCCTGGCCGGACTCGATCCGGGCCCGGCGCTCGGCGTGCGAGGAGACCAGCTGGGACTTCAGATAACCGGACTCCACGGCGGCCATCGCGCCGCCCATCTCCTGGATGCGGTCGATCTCCGCGAGGGAGTCCGCGACCAGCTGGTTCACCTTCGCCTCGATCACCTTCGAGCCCTCGAAGATGTCCTCGTACTCCAGCAGGTCGCTCTCGTAGGCCAGCACCTGCTGGATGCGCAGCGACCACTGCTGGTCCCAGGGGCGGGGCAGGCCGAGGGCCTCGTTCCAGGCGGGCAGCTGAACGGCACGCGCGCGTGCGTCCTTGGAGAGGGTCACGGCCAGCATCTCCAGCACGATCCGCTGAACGTTGTTCTCCGGCTGAGCCTCCGTCAGGCCGAGGGAGTTGACCTGGACGCCGTAGCGGAACCGGCGCTGCTTGGGGTCCTCGATGCCGTACCGCTCACGGGTGACCTTGTCCCAGATGCGGCCGAACGCCCGCATCTTGCACATCTCCTCGATGAAGCGGACGCCCGCGTTCACGAAGAAGGAGATGCGGGCGACCACGTCCCCCATGCGCTCCTGCGGCACCTGGCCGGAGTCGCGCACGGCGTCGAGGACGGCGATCGCGGTGGACATCGCGTACGCGATCTCCTGCACCGGCGTGGCCCCGGCCTCCTGCAGGTGGTAGCTGCAGATGTTGATCGGGTTCCACTTCGGGATGTGGGAGACCGTGTACGCGATCATGTCCGTCGTCAGGCGGAGCGAGGGCCCCGGCGGGAAGACGTGCGTCCCGCGGGACAGGTACTCCTTGACGATGTCGTTCTGGGTCGTGCCCTGGAGCTTGGTGATGTCCGCGCCCTGCTCCTCGGCGACGACCTGGTAGAGCGCCAGCAGCCACATGGCGGTGGCGTTGATCGTCATCGAGGTGTTCATCTGCTCCAGGGGGATGTCCTGGAACAGCCGGCGCATGTCACCGAGGTGCGCGACGGGCACGCCCACCCGGCCGACCTCGCCGCGGGCGAGGATGTGGTCGGGGTCGTAGCCGGTCTGCGTCGGCAGGTCGAAGGCCACCGACAGACCGGTCTGGCCCTTGGCCAGGTTGCGCCGGTACAGCTCGTTGGACGCCTCGGCCGTGGAGTGGCCGGCGTACGTCCGCATGAGCCACGGACGGTCCTTCTGGCGCTCTGTCATCTATGGCCCTCAGACGTTCCGGAAGCGGTTGATGGCGTCGATGTGCCGGGCGCGCATCTCCTCGTCGCGCACGCCGAGGCCTTCCTCGGGGGCGAGACAGAGCACGCCGACCTTGCCCTGGTGCAGGTTGCGGTGGACGTCGTACGCGGCCTGGCCGGTGTCCTCCAGGGAGTAGACCTTCGACAGGGTCGGGTGGATCTTGCCCTTCGCGATGAGCCGGTTGGCCTCCCAGGCCTCGCGGTAGTTGGCGAAGTGGGAGCCGATGATCCGCTTCAGGGACATCCACAGGTAGCGGTTGTCGTACTCGTGGTTGTACCCGGAGGTCGAGGCGCAGGTGACGATCGTGCCGCCCTTGCGGGTGACGTAGACGGAGGCGCCGAAGGTCTCGCGGCCGGGGTGTTCGAAGACGATGTCGACGTCCTCGCCGCCGGTCAGCTCACGGATGCGCTTGCCGAAGCGCTTCCACTCCTTCGGGTCCTGGGTGTGCTCGTCCTTCCAGAACTTGTAGTCCTCGGCGCTGCGGTCGATGATCAGCTCGGCGCCCATCTTCCGGCAGATCTCGGCCTTCTGCTCGCTGGAGACCACGCAGATCGGGGTGGCGCCGCCGGCGAGCGCGAACTGGGTCGCGTAGGAGCCGAGGCCGCCGCTCGCACCCCAGATCAGGACGTTGTCGCCCTGCTTCATCTGGGCGCCGTTGCGGGAGACCAGCTGGCGGTAGGCGGTGGAGTTGACCAGGCCGGGGGCCGCGGCCTCCTCCCAGCTGAGGTGCGCCGGCTTCGGCATCAGCTGGTTGGACTTGACCAGCGCGATCTCGGCGAGGCCGCCGAAGTTGGTCTCGAAGCCCCAGATGCGCTGCTCGGGGTCGAGCATGGTGTCGTTGTGGCCGTCGGAGGACTCCAGCTCGACGGACAGACAGTGGGCGACGACCTCGTCACCGGGCTTCCAGGCGTTGACGCCCGGGCCGGTGCGCAGGACCACGCCCGCGAGGTCGGAGCCGATGATGTGGTACGGCAGGTCGTGGCGCTTGGCCAGCTCGTTGGTGCGGCCGTAGCGCTCCAGGAACCCGAACGTGGACAGCGGTTCGAAGATCGAGGTCCACACCGAGTTGTAGTTGACCGAGGAGGCCATGACGGCCACCAGGGCCTCGCCCGGGCCCAGCTCGGGCACGGGAACGTCGTCCAGGTGGATCGACTTGCGGGGGTCCTTGTCGCGGGTCTCCAGGCCCGCGAACATCTCCGTCTCGTCCTTGTGCACGGTGATCGCGCGGTACGACTCGGGGAGCGGCAGGGCGGCGAAGTCGGCGGACGTGGCGTCCTTCGACTGGATCGCGTCCAGGATGTCCTTCACGGTCACGGTGTTGCCTCCGGCGGTGAGCGCCCTGAGGGAGGGGCGCTGAAGGGTCGTCGGTGCTGCTGCTGGGAGTGCTGCTGAGGGTTTGGGAAAGGTGCCGTCGGTTCGGCTCGGTGGTACTTCGGCAGCGCTTTGTGGCGCAGGAGGTTGCCTGTGACGCAGGCGTCCGGGCGCGCGGGCCGTAGGCCTTTGGGGACAGCCGGCGAGCGAACGGTCTCTGCTCGCCGGCCGCCCGGACATCTTCAACGTATGACACCGCGTGTCAGGCTGCAAGGCACTGAGTGCCAGAAGTTGGGCTCAGGTGAAATCTTTACGTAACAAATGAGCGATGATCGATCGAACGGGGCCTGAAATCTCCTCGAAAACGGGCCCTGACATGGCAAAACGGCCACCCGGTCGGGTGGCCGTCGTCACAGCGGGGGAGTGGGCTCGGCGCGCCGTCCGAGCCTCGCTCAGCGCTCCTTCAGCGCTTCCTCGATGGTCCGCATGACCTCGTCCAGCGGCGCGTCGGTACGGGCGACCGTGACGAGCACCTCGCCGTGCGTGGAGGCCGTCGCCGGGGCGGTGGTGGCCGGCTTGGGGGCCGAGCCGCGCCCGGCGCCGATGCCGGTGCCGAAGGTCTTGCGGACGATCGCGAAGGCGTGGTCGAGCTGCGCCTCCACGTCGCCCTGGCCGCCCGCCCGCAGCCAGCGCCGCAGGACGTGGTTGTGGGCGGTGACGACGGCGGAGGCGGCCACCTCGGCCAGCAGCGGGTCGTCGTTGGCGTCGTCGGCGTGCGCGTGCTCGTCGAAGTGGCCCAGGAGATAGCGGGTGAACAGGCGCTCGTAGCGGGCCACCGAGGCGATCTCGGCCTCCCTGAGGGTGGGCACCTCGCGGGTGAGCTTGTAGCGGGCGACCGAGATCTCCGGGGCCGCCGCGTACATCCTCATGACTTCCTTGATGCCACGACACACGGTGTCGAGCGGGTGCTCGTGCGCGGGGGCGGCGTTGAGCACCGCCTCGGCGCGGATCAGGGTGTCGTCGTGGTCCGGGAAGATCGCCTCTTCCTTGGAGCGGAAGTGGCGGAAGAAGGTGCGGCGGGCGACCCCGGCGGCGGCCGCGATCTCGTCGACGGTGGTCGCCTCGTACCCCTTGGTCGCGAACAGCTCCATGGCTGCGGCCGCCAGTTCTCGGCGCATCTTGAGCCGCTGGGCGGCGGCGCGACTGCCTGCGGCACTTTCCGGCGCGTCGGGCGTAGCTGGTGTACGTGAGGACTTGGCGGGCTGGGACATGACCCGAACGTACTGCATGTGCGCAGTTCGGTGCGCGGGTGAGGGGTTTCCCCCGCCCTGGGAGCCGCCCCCGCCCCAGGAGGGCGGGGGAGCGTCCACCGGGTCGAGCAGTCCGCCCCAGTCCGTCTCCGCGCGCGACCAGTCGCCTGCGCCGTCAGCGGCGGGCATACTCGCGGAAGCCGCGGCCCGTCTTGCGGCCGAGGCAGCCCGCGGCCACCAGGTGCTCCAGCAGCGGGGCCGGGGCCAGGCCCGGGTCGCGGAACTCGCGGTGCAGGACCTTCTCGATGGCCAGCGAGACGTCCAGGCCGACCACGTCCAGCAGCTCGAACGGGCCCATCGGGTAGCCGCCGCCGAGCTTCATCGCCGCGTCGATGTCGTCCAGGGACGCGTAGTGCTCCTCGACCATCTTGATCGCGTTGTTCAGGTACGGGAACAGCAGCGCGTTCACGATGAAGCCGGCCCGGTCGCCGCAGTCCACCGCGTGCTTCTTGATCTTCGCGCAGACCTCCCGGACGGTCGCGTGGACGTCGTCGGCGGTCAGCACGGTCCGCACGACCTCGACCAGCTTCATCGCCGGCGCCGGGTTGAAGAAGTGCATGCCGATCACGTCCTGCGGGCGCGAGGTGGCGCGGGCGCAGGCCACGACGGGCAGCGAGGAGGTGGTGGTGGCGAGGACCGCGCCGGGCTTGCAGACCTTGTCTAGCGCGGCGAACAGCTGCCGCTTGACCTCCAGGTCCTCGGCGATCGCCTCGACGGCCAGGTCCACCTCGGCGAAGGAGTCGTAGGACCCGGCCGGGGTGATCCGGTCCAGGATCTGCGCGGCGGCCTCGGCGGTCAGCCGGCCCTTGTCGACAGAGCGCGAAAGCGACTTGCCGATCCGGGCCCTGGCGGCCTGGGCCTTCTCCTCGCTGCGGGCGGCCAGCACGACGTCGTAGCCCGCCTTGGCGAACACCTCGGCGATGCCGGAGGCCATGGTGCCGGAGCCGGCGACGCCGACGGAGCGGACCTCCCGCCCCTGAGCGGTCGCGGCGTCCGCCGCCGGGGTCAGCGCGTCCGGCACGACCGTGGCGCTGCCCGGAGCCTCGTAGGTGTAGAAGCCGCGCCCGGACTTGCGGCCGGTCAGGCCCGCCTCGCTGAGCTGCTTCAGGATCGGGGCCGGGGCGTGCAGCCGGTCGCGGGACTCGGCGTACATGGCCTCCAGGACCGTGCGCGCCGTGTCGATGCCGATCAGGTCCAGCAGCGCGAGCGGGCCCATCGGCAGGCCGCAGCCCAGCCGCATCGCCGCGTCGATGTCCTCGCGGGAGGCGTAGCGGGCCTCGTACATCGCGGCGGCCTGGTTGAGGTAGCCGAAGAGCAGGCCGTCGGCGACGAAGCCGGGGCGGTCGCCGACCGCGACCGGCTCCTTGCCCAGCTCGATCGCGAGGTCGGTGACGGCGGCGACGGCGCCCGGCGCGGTCAGCACCGAGGAGACGATCTCGACCAGCTTCATGGCCGGCGCCGGGTTGAAGAAGTGCAGGCCGAGCACCCGCTCGGGGCGGGCCGAGTCGGCGGCGAGGCGGGTGACGGACAGGGCGTTGGTGCCGGTCGCGAGGATCGTCTCCGGGCGGACGATGCCGTCCAGCTCACGGAAGATCTGGTGCTTGACCTCGTACGACTCCGGGACCACCTCGATGACGAGGTCGGCGTCGGCCGCCGCCGCGAGGTCGGTGGCGGTGCGCACCCGGGCCAGGGCGTCGGCGCGCTCCTGCTCGGTGAGCCGGCCGCGATCCACGCAGCCGGCGGTGCGGGCCTCCAGGGCGGCGACGCACTTCGCCGCCTGGGCCTCGCTGATGTCGATGCCGATCACCTCGCGGCCCGCCTTGGCGAGGACCTCGGTGATGCCGGTGCCCATGGTGCCGAGGCCGACGACGGCGATCGTCTTGAGCGGGGACAGGCTTGAGTCGGAAAGGGGAGTGGCCATCGCGGGACTCCAGGAATGAGGGTGACGACGAGGAGCGCGCCGGGTGCGCCGAGGGGCGCACCGCGGAGCGGAAAGGGATGCGGGTGTTGCCGGGCTGCTGAGCGCACACGCCCGGTGCTGCCGGATGCCACGGGCGCTGCACACGCCCGTGAACGGCAAACGGCGGCGAATCCGACCGGCCCTGTCCCGGAGCCGGGTCGTACTGCGGTACGTCGTACCGAACCGACAACGCTCACAACGGCTGCGTCACCAAACCGTCGTCAGCGGAAGCGCGAGTGGGTAACTCGCTCGTCTGAGCTTAACCCGTGAGTAACGAGCACGCCAGATCTGAGTCCGGCCCGACTTTGTGATGTAGCTCCCCCACGCCCCGCGACCCGCCTACGCTGGACTTCGTGGACGAAGAGTTGCGATCGCTCACGGAGCGCTTACGGCAGGAGTCCCACGGTTCGGCGGCGTTCGACCGGCTGCTGACCACCGAGGACCACGACGAACTCGCGGAGGTGCTCACCGCCCCCGGACAGCCGCTGTGGGCCAGGGAACTGGCTGCGTTCCGGCTCGGCCGCGCCGGCGACCGGCGCGCCTTCGAGTCACTGGTGCTCCTCCTCAACCACCGTGACCCCCCGCGCTGCGCCTCCGCCGCCCATGCCCTCGCCCGCCTGGGCGACCCCCGCACCGCCCGCGCCGCGGCGGCCCTCGCCACCAACGAACTCCGCGTCGCCTACGCCCTGCACCCGGTACGGCTGCTGACCGACCTGCGCGCCCCGGAGTCCGTGCCCGCCCTGATCACCACCCTGGAACGCCGCCTGCGCCCGCACGACCCCTACCACCGCGTCGCCCTCGCCTGCGTGGACGGCCTCGGCACCCTCGGCGACCCCCGCGCCCGCCGCGTCCTGAAGGAGGCCCTTGCCCATCCGGCCCTCGCGGAGGCGGCGGTGCGGGCACTGGCCCTCATCCCGCAGCAGGACGAGGCCGGATGACATCCCGTCAGCCGGACAGTTCTCTGACGTACCGCACCTCGGGCACCGACACGCCGCCCGCCTCGAAGGGCTCCTCGGCACCGTCCGGCCGGAACCCGGCGCGCTCGTAGAAACGGCGGGCCGAGGGGTTCTCCCGCACGACCCACAAATACATGCGCGGGTACGACGAGCACCGCTCGACCGCCTCGGCGAGCAGGGCCCGGCCGACACCCGCGCCGAGGTGCGCCGGATCGACGTAGATCGCGTACAACTCGGCGTCGGCGGTGCGCACTTCACCGTCCCGGTACGGCCCGTACGCCGCCCAGCCGAGGACCTTGCCCGCCCGCTCGGCGACCAGGTTCACCACCGAGCCGTCCCCCTGCGCCAACCACGCCCGCCGCCGCTCGGCGTCCGCCGCGATGCTGAGCCCGTCGAGGTACGACTGCGGCATGATCCCCTCATAGGCGTGCTGCCAGCCGTGGATGCGGATCTCGGAGACGCGGTCGCAGTCGGCGAGGCTCATGGGGCGTACCGAAGTCAGCTGATCATCCATGCCCGCACCCTAATGCGGCGGCCGACCGGCCGGACCGGGGCGTCGCGACGGCACAGCTCCGCCAGACGGCTCAGGTGCGCGGTGATGTGCCCGGTGCGGGTCTCCAGGTGGGGCGCGGCCGGAACCGTCCCGGCCGGATCGTCGAGGACTGCCACCTGACAGTGCGGCCCCTGCCCGGCTAGGAGCCCTGGCCCGGTCCGTCGGCCCGCCCCGGCCGGTCGCCCACCACTGCCAGCGCCTCGATCTCCATCAGGAACTCCGGTGCCACCAGCCCGGCCACCTGGACCGCGGAGGACGCCGGGAGGCGATCGTCGGGTATGTGGGCGGCGCGGGCCGCGCGGATGGCCGGGAGGTGGGCCGTGTCCGTGATGAAGTAGGTCAGTTTCACCACGTGCTCGAAGCCGGCGCCCGCCGCGGTCAGACAGCGCCTGAGGTTCTCGAAGACCTGGCGGGCCTGGGCCGCGGGGTCGCCCTCGCCGACCAGCTTGCCGTGCTCGTCCAGGGCGAGCTGGCCGGAGACGGCGACGAAGCGGCCGGTCGCCGAGACGACATGGCTGTACTGGGTCGCGGGGGCCACGCCGTCGGGGGCGGTGATGCGGGTCGGTTCGGTCATGGCTCCATGGTGGCGCACGCCACTGACAACGCCCCGACCGGTCGCGGACTCGCCCGGCCGGCGGGGGCCGTCCCTACCGTCGGAAGCCCAGCAGGCCGTGCAGTGCCGAGCCGCCTGACGACGTCGACGCCGCCTTCGCCGCCAGGGGTTTCGGGTCGGGCGACTTCGCGCAGACCGCGTCGGCGACACCCGCGCCGCGCGGCACCTGGCCGTTCGTCAGATACGCGGCCAGGTACTTGTCCAGGCAGGCGTTGCCGCTCAGCGTGATGCCGTGGTTGCCGCCGCCTTCCTCGACCACCAGGCTGGACCGGGCGAGCAACTGGTGGACCGTGACACCGCCGGGATACGGCGTGGCCGCGTCGTCCGTCGCCTGGAACAGCAGTACCGGCGGCAGCTCGGCGTTGGCGATGTTCAGCCGCGTGCGCCGCGCGGTCGGCCAGAACGCGCACGGCGCGTTGTACCAGGCGTTGTTCCAGGCCATGAAGGGCGCCTTGCCGTACACGTCCCAGGTCTCCGCGCGCCACCGGTTCCAGCTGTCCGGCCAGGGGGCGTCATGGCACTGCACCGCCGAGTAGACGCTGTAGCCGTTCTCCCCCGAGCCGCCCACGGCCGCGAAGTTCTGGTAGGCCTCCACCAGCGGCCCGGTGTTCTTCGCGCGCGTGTACGCCGCGAACGCCCTGGCGAGGTAGGGCCAGTAACCGTCGAAGTAGCCGCCGGGGATGAAGGTGTCCTCCAACTCGGAGGCGCCCACCTTGCCGCCGGCCGGCTTCTTCGCCAGGGCCGCCCGCATCGCGTACCACTCGGCCTCGACCTTCTCGGGATCCTTGCCTAGGTGGTACGTGGAGTCGTACCGGGCGATCCAGGCCATCAGCGCGCGATGGCGGTCGTTGAACGCGTAGTCCTGGGCGAGGTTGTCCTCGTACCAGACGCCGACCGGGTCGACGACCGAGTCCAGCACCAGGCGGCGGACCCGCTCCGGGTACAGCCTCGCGTAGACCGCGCCGAGGTAGGTGCCGTAGGAGTAGCCGAAGTAGCTGATCCTCGGCGCGCCGAGCGCCCGGCGGATGGAGTCCATGTCGCGTGCGGCGCTGACGGTGTCGATGTACGGCAGCACGTCGGCGTACTTGCGACCGCAGGCGGCGGCAAAGGATCCGGCGCGTGCGAGGTTGGTCCGCTCCAGCTCGGCCGTGGTGGGCACGGTGTCCGGGCGCACCGGCCTGAAGTGGCCCGGCGCGCAGTTCAGGGCCGGGCTGCTGCGGCCCACCCCGCGCGGGTCGAAGCCGACGATGTCGTACTGCGCGGCCACGCTCCGGGGGAGGGCCGAGGCGACGAAGCCGGCGAGGGTCAGTCCGCTGCCGCCGGGCCCGCCGGGGTTGACCAGCAGCGGTCCCTGGGAGGTCTGCGCGGTGTGCGGGACGCGCGAAAGGGCGAGCGTGATCTGCCGGCCGGACGGGTTCGCATGGTCCAACGGCACCTTCAAGGACGCGCACTGGAGTGTCGGATATTTGCCGGTGCCGCACTCCTTCCAGCTGAGGTGTGCCGAGGGGGCGGCGTGCGCGGGAACGGCGGTGACCGACCCCGCCAGCACGGCGGCGGCCGCGCACAGCACGGCTGCGCGTGTTCTCATGCGTCCTCCCGGGACGGCGGTGTCGGCGGACTGCGAAGGTCCACATCTTCCGCCGTATCGTCCCGGAATCGGCGCGCAGAAGAACACGTTATGGGCAGAGATGACCCGATTGGGTCGACCGATGCCGTCGAACGTTCTCACACCAGGGTGGGCAACGCCCCCCGGTGAGCCCTCACATGAGGGTGAGCTGGGTCGGTTCGGCCACGGCCGCGGGCTCGGCCGGCTGCTCCGGGCGGATCCGGCGGGCCAGGCCCGGACGGCTTGGCCCGATGCCGTACTCCTGCGCCAGCTCGTGCACCTGACGGGTGATCCGGCGCTGGTACCACTTGGGCGCGTAGGCGCCCTCCGCGTACAGCCGCTCGTAGCGCCGCACCAGATACGGATGGTGCTGCGCGAGCCACGCCATGAACCACTCCCGGGCGCCGGGCCGCAGATGCAGCACCAACGGGGTGACGGAGGTGGCCCCGGCCGCCGCGATCGCCCGTACCGTGGCTCGCAGCCGGTCCGGATGGTCGCTCAGGAACGGGATGACCGGCGCCATCAGCACCCCGCAGCCGATGCCGTGTTCGCCCAGGGTGCGCACGACGTCCAGGCGGCGCTCCGGCGCGGGCGTGCCCGGCTCCACCGTGCGCCACAGCTCGGCGTCGAGGAAGCCGACGGAGACCGAGATGCCGATGTCCGTCACCTCGGCCGCGCGCACCAGCAGGTCCAGGTCGCGCAGGATCAGGGTGCCCTTGGTGAGGATCGAGAACGGGTTGGCGTGTTCGGTCAGGGCGGAGATGATGCCCGGCATCAGGCGGTAGCGGCCCTCGGCGCGCTGGTAGCAGTCGACGTTCGTGCCCATCGCCACGTGATCGCCCTGCCAGCGGCGGGAGGCGAGCTGGCGGCGCAGCACCTCGGGCGCGTTCACCTTGACGACGATCTGGGTGTCGAAGCCGATGCCGGTGTCGAGGTCCAGATAGCTGTGCGTCTTCCTCGCGAAACAGTAGACGCACGCGTGCGTGCAGCCCCGGTACGGGTTGACGGTCCACTCGAACGGCATGCGCGAGGCGCCCGGCACCCGGTTGAGCACGGAGCGCGCGCGGACCTCGTGGAAGGTGATCCCGCGGAACTCGGGCAGGTCGAAGGTGCGGGTCGTGACGGCGTCGGCGCCGAACAGCGCGGTCTCGGCCCGGCCGTGTTGGCCCTCGTCCGTGAGGTTCTCCCAGCGCATGACGCCTCCTCGCTAGCACTGCGCACACAATAGAACATGTGTTCCCATGATCGTGCGGCCCCTGGTGAGAAGCCTTGACGGCACCCCCCGATTTGGTGGCCGGGCACCGGGGTGGTTGGCTTTCCCCAACCCCGAGAAACCAGGTCGTGGAGGAACGCAATGGCGCAGGTCGAGGCCACTACGGAGCGGGTCGTCGCGGCGGACGCGGAGAAGGTGTTCGACGCCCTCGCCGACTACCGCGGCACGCGGCAGAAGCTGCTGCCCGAGCACTTCAGCGAGTACGAGGTCCGCGAGGGCGGCGACGGCGAGGGCACCCTCGTCCACTGGAAGCTGCAGGCCACCAGCAAGCGGGTGCGCGACTGCCTCCTGGAGGTCAGCGAGCCCACCGACGGCGAGCTGGTCGAGAAGGACCGCAACTCCTCCATGGTCACCACCTGGCGCGTCACCCCCGCCGGCGAGGGGAAGTCCCGGGTCGTCGTCACCACCACATGGAAGGGCGCCGGCGGCATCGGCGGCTTCTTCGAGAAGACGTTCGCGCCCAAGGGCCTCGGCCGGATCTACGACGCCGTGCTCGCCAGGCTCGCCGCCGAGGTCGAGAAGTAGGGCCAAGGCTCCAGCGGTGAAGGGGTGTTGTGCCCCTTCACCGGTTCGGGTGGATCTCCCCCACCTCCGGAACGATGTCGTAACTCACCGCAGTTGTTCACAGTTGACGCTTGACGCGGGATTTGTGACAGGTGTGACGAGGGGAGCGGTACGTGGGCGGCACGACACTCGTGGAGCAGGAGCCGGTGGTGACACCGGCCCGGAAAGTGACCGCCGCCGCGCCGCAGGCCCCCGCACCGGCCGCCGAACTCGGCGCACAGCGTGTGCGGTTGGTGTTCTTCGGGCTGATGCTCGCCCTGCTGCTCGCGGCGCTCGACCAGATGATCGTCGCGACCGCTCTGCCCAGGATCGTCGGCGAACTGCACGGCCTGGACCGGATGTCCTGGGCGATCACCGCCTATCTGCTCACCTCCACCATCGGCCTGCCGCTGTACGGCAAGCTCGGTGACCTCTTCGGCCGCAAGGGCGTCTTCCAGTTCGCCATCGCCGTCTTCGTCCTCGGCTCCGCGCTCGCCGGCCGGGCGCAGTCCATGGACCAGCTGATCGCCTTCCGCGCGGTCCAGGGCGTCGGCGCGGGCGGGCTCATGATCGGTGTGCAGGCGATCATCGCCGACGTCGTGCCGCCCCGGCAGCGCGGCCGTTACATGGGTCTGATCGGCGCCGCCTTCGGGCTCGCCTCCGTGGCCGGACCCCTGCTCGGCGGCTACTTCACCGACCACCTCTCCTGGCGCTGGTGCTTCTACGTCAACGTGCCCTTCGGACTGGTCACCCTCGCCGTCGTCACCGTCGTCCTGAAACTCCCCAGGCCGGTGAGCCGCGGCCGCCTCGACGTCCTCGGTGCGCTGCTGCTCGCCGCCGCCTCCACCTGTCTGGTCCTGCTGACCAGCTGGGGCGGCACCGAGTACGCCTGGGGGTCCCGGCAGATCCTCGCCCTCGGCGCCGGCGCGTTCGCCTCCGTCGTCCTCTTCCTCGTCGCGGAGCGGTTCGCCGCCGAACCCCTCATCCCGCTCAGGCTGTTCCGCGACTCGGTCTTCAACATCAGCGGCCTGGTGGGCCTCGTGATCGGCGTCGCCCTGTTCGGCGCCGCCAGCTATCTGCCGACCTTCCTGCAGATGGTCGACGGGGCCAGCGCCACCGAGTCCGGGCTGCTGATGCTGCCCATGATGGCCGGGATCGTCGGCGCCTCCATCATCGGCGGGCAGCTCATCAGCCACACCGGCCGCTACAAGATCTTCCCCGTGCTCGGCGGAGCCGTCTCCGCCGCCGGCATGTGGCTGCTGTCCCGCCTCGAAGCGGACACGCCCCGGCTCCACTACAGCATCTGGATGGCCGTCCTCGGCGCCGGCATCGGCATGGTGATGCCCGTCCTCGTCCTCGCCGTGCAGAACTCGGTCCGTCCCGCCGACCTCGGCACCGCCACCAGCGCCAACAACTACTTCCGGCAGATCGGCGGCAGCGTCGGCGCGGCGGTCTTCGGCACCCTCTTCGCCAACCGGCTCACCTCCTCCCTGCACAAGGAGCTGCCCCCGCGCGTGGGCGCGGCGCTGCCCGACCCCGAGTCCATCACCCCGCAGCTCGTCCACGCGCTGCCCCCGGCGCTGCGCGACGCCTACATCCGCGCCTACGCCGACGCGATGCCCCGGATCTTCCTCTACCTCGTCCCGGTGCTCGCCCTCGGCCTGCTCATCGCCTTCTTCCTCAAGGAGAAACCCCTGGTGTCCCAGCCCACCGCCGAAACCGAACCCGAGACCATGAACACCCCGATCCCGCAGGCCCGTTCGCCCTACGCCGCCGGAATCCCCGTCTGCGGCACGGTCCAGCACCCCGACGGCACCGTAGTGCCCCGCGCGGCGCTCACTCTCATCGACGTCGCCGGGCAGCAGATCGGGCGCGGCGCGAGCGGCGAGGACGGACGGTACGCGCTCAGCACGCCCGGCTCCGGGTCGTACGTGCTGATCGCCGCCGCCGGCGGCCACCAGCCGCAGGCCGTCTCCGTCACCGTCGGCGAACGGCCCGTCGAACTCGACGTCGTCCTCGGCGGCGCCGGACGCCTCGCGGGCAGCGTGCTCACCGCCGACGGCAGCCCCGTGCGCGACGCCACCGTCACCCTCACCAACGTGCGCGGCGAGGTCGTCGCCGCCACCCGCAGCGGCCGCGAGGGCGGCTATGTCATCACCGAGCTGGTCGCCGGCGAGTACACCCTCGCCGCCAGCGCCCCCGCCTTCCGCCCGGCCGCGCTCCCGGTCACCGTGCAGGCCGCCCGGGAGACCCGGCAGGACGTCGAACTCGCGGGCGGCGCCGTGCTGAAGGGCACGGTCCGGGCGAGCGGCGGCCGGCCCGTGGAGGACGCGCGCGTGACGCTGCTCGACGCCGCCGGGAACGTGGTCGACACCCTCACGACCGGGGCGGACGGAACGTTCCGGTTCGTCGACCTCTCCTCCGGCGAGTACACCGTCATCGCCGCCGGTTACCCGCCGGTCGCCACCGTGCTGCAGGTCGCGGGCGGCGGCCGTACCGAGCGGGACCTGCAGTTGGGACACGAGGACTGAGCGAGGGCGCGGGGCGGGACGCCCGCAGGGCGCTGAGCTGCGCGCCGGTGCGATCCGGTGAAACCAATTCCAGGATTGCCACACATCGCGACCGGCCGCCGCCGTACCGTAGTGGCGGGCGGCACAGATCGTTTGCGGACAGCCGTGGGGAGAGAGGGTCTGGGCCATGGACCGTGGCAGCGAGCGGGACACACCTCCCGGGCGCGGCGCCGGCGATGCGGCGGCGGGTCGGATTCCGCTGGCCGTGGTCGTCGTCGACCGCGACGGCATGGTGTCCCACTGGAGCAGCGGCGCGCGACGCCTGTTCGGCGTCGGCAGGGAGGAAGCCGTCGGGCGCGCCGCCGCCGATCTGCTGCCCGTCGCGGGTGCCCTCCCCGAGGACCTGCACGGCGACGCGCCGCCGGACGCCCACGAGGAGTACGACGGGCTCGGCCCCGACCTGGAGACCTCCCTCGGTGGGCACACTGCCTACGCCACCGCCGGCCGGGCCCGGCTCTTCCCGCACGAGCCGGCCCGCGACGGCGAGCGCCTCGACGTGCTGTGGTGGGCCTATCCGCTGGTCGGCCCGGGCCCGTCCCGGCTGCTGGTGCTCGCCGCCGACGCCACCCGGCTGCGCGACGAACGCGGCTACGACGACGAGACCGCCGAACGGATCTCGCCCGGTTTCGCCCGCCACACAGAGCTGCCCGCCTCCGACGAACTCGAACGCCGGCTGCCCGAGATCCTGCCCAACATGGGCCCGGGCCTGAGCGGCCGAATCGTCTCCCAGATGCTGGAACTGGGCTATCCGGTCCTGGAGTTCAGCCAGTTCGACCGGGTGCCGGTCACTCCGTACTGGGGCGTGCCCCGCCGTCCCGGACGCGAGCGCACTGAGGCCGTCGTGCCCCGGCAGCGGACCACGTCGGCCGTCGTGGTCCCGCAGGGCGCCGAGCAGGACCTGGAGTACGCCGCCGTGCGCGAGCGGCTGGAGTTCCTCAACGAGGTCAGCTCCGCCATCGGCACCTCCCTCGACCTCGGCGAGACCATCCGCGAGGTCACCAGCGCCGCCGTACCCCGGTTCGCGGACTTCGCCGGCACCCATCTGCGCGCGGCCGTCCTCGCGGGCGAGGGCTTCCCGGACGGCCCGCCGGACGCGCAGACCGTGATGTTCCGGGTGTGGGTCGAGCACAACGACGAACCGGGCCGCTGGGACGACACCGTGCCCGTCGGCGAGGCCTTCGCCTTCCCCGAACACACCCCGTTCTACAAGTGCATGGTCACCGGCGAGCCGGTCCTCGTCCCCAGGGTCACCGAGGAGCTGAGCGAGCGCATCGCCGGCGAGTTCGAGAAGCGGGACCTCAGGCCTCTCATCGGCGGGCGCTCCCTGCTGATCGTGCCGCTCAAGGCCCGTAACGTCGTGCTGGGCTTCATGGTGCTGATGCGCCGCCCGGACCGCCCGGCCTTCGACGACATGGACCGCACCACCGGCGCCGAACTCGCCGCCCGCGCGGGCCTCGTGCTGGACAACGCCCGTATGTACACCTACCAGGAGAACGTCGCCGACACCCTGCAGGACAGCATGCTCCCGCAGGTCACCCCGCGGATGGCCGGCTGCGACATCGCCACCCGCTATCTGCCGGGCACCCGGCTCGGGCGCATCGGCGGCGACTGGTTCGACACCATCAAACTGCCCGGCTCGCGCACCGCCCTCGTGGTCGGCGACGTCATGGGCCACGGCCTCAACTCGGCGGCGATGATGGGTCAGTTGCGCACCGCCGTGCAGACCATGGCCACCATGGAGACCCCGCCCGCCCAGCTGCTGCGCAATCTCGACGACCTGGCCCGCCGACTCGGCGACAGCTACCTGGCCACCTGCCTGTACGCCGTCTACGACCCGATCCGCGGCGAACTCCACCTCGCCAACGCCGGACACATCCCGCCCGTGCTGGTCCGCGCCGAGGACGGCTCCAGCGAACTCCTCGACCTGCCCACCGGCGCCCCCATAGGCGTCGGTGGCGTGCCCTTCGAGGCCACCCGGGTCAAGGTCTCGCCCGGCGACCGGCTGGTGCTGTGCACGGACGGACTGGTCGAGGTGCGCGGCTGCGACATCGGCGAGGGACTCGCCGCGCTCTGCGAGTCCGCCGCACATCCCGCGGCCTCCATGGACGACGCCTGCGACACCATCATCCGCGCCCTGAACACGCGCGGCGGCCGCAAGGACGACGTCGCCCTGCTGATGGCCCGGCTGAACGGCATCCCCGAAGACCACGTCGCCGAATGGCGGCTGGACGCCGACCCGCGGGAGGTCGCCCGGGCCCGTCGCCTGGTCCGCGAGCGGCTCCTCGCCTGGGGCCTGCCGCAGGCCGTGGAGACCGCCGAATTGCTGGTCAGCGAGGTCGTCACCAATGCCGTACGGCATGCCGTGAGCGAGCCGGTCGGGCTGCGCGTGGTCCGCACCGGCGCCCTGCTGTTCGAGGTCACCGACGACGAACCCGGGCTGCCCGAGATGCTCGCCGCCGAGCCGTACGACGAGTCGGGCCGCGGTCTGCGCGTGGTCAGCCGGCTGGCCCGGGAGTGGGGCGCCAGCGGCAGCGGGCACCGCAAGACCGTGTGGTTCGAACAGGCTCTCACCGGACGGGGCTGACAAGGGACGGGCACTCTGCCGGCGGGCCCCCTGCAGGTTGTCCGGGGCCGTACATCCGGTGAAGGTGGCCTCCTGCCCCTTGCCCCGTTCCAGGCCCTCGCGATATCCCGATCACGGAACCGAACCGTGGGGAGAACGCATGAACGTCTCGGACAAGTACCGCAGCAACTGGGAGAGTTACTGGAGCGAGACCTCCGACGAGGCGGGCGACGCCATCTGGGACTGCGAGCCCGCCCTGTCCGCCGAACCGTACACCGCCCTCCTCCTGCTCCACGCGGACCCGGCGCGCACCATCGTCGACCTCGGCTGCGGCAACGGCACTCAGACCCGATACCTCGCCACCCGGTTCGCGCGCGCGGTCGGCGTCGACCTCTCGCACTCCGCCGTCGAGCACGCCCGCCGTGCCACGCAGGACGACGCCGTGGAGTTCCAGCAGCTCGACCTCACCGACGCGGACGCCGTGGGCGCCCTGCGCGAGCGCCTCGGCGACGTCAACGTCTACATGCGGGCCGTCATCCACCAGAGCGAGCCCGAGGCGCGGCCGGCGATCGCCGCCGCCGTCGCCGCTCTCATCGGCACCGAGGGCCGTGCGTTCGTCGTCGAACTCACCTCCGGTTCCCGGGACGTGCTCCGGCGCGCCGCGACCCAGGACGGCGGCCCCGGGCCCAAGCTCCAGCGCGTCTTCCATCACGGGCTCAAGCCGGCCGACGCCGACGACGCCGAGATCCCGCGCCTGCTCGGCGAGGCAGGTCTGAAAGTCCTCGCCGAGGGCGAGACCACCCTGCCGCAGACCGAGTACCTGACCGACGGCACCCGCATCGACCTGCCGGCCCGCTGGTTCGTCCTCGCCGGTGGGCGGTAAGGGCCCCTTTGTGGCTTTCCGGGGTGCGTGGGGCCGCCGTCCCGCGCACCCCGTCTGCGTCACCGGAGCGGGACGGTCCGGATATGGCGACGGCGTGTGCGTTGTGTGAACATCCTTCCTATAGCATTCCCCTCGCTCGATCACCCGAAGGTGTGCAAGGGGGCCCTCAGCCGTGTCCGTTCGTACGGCGGAAGTACGCAGCCGAGGGCGGCGGCGTGCCCCGCGCTCGGGGCGTCCGCAGTCGGTTCCCGAAGGGCTGCTCCCCACTCCGCCCGACGAACGCGAGAAGTACAGCTACGTCAAGCGCCACACCTGGGTGCTGACCTCCAGCTCCTTCATCGGGTTCGTGTGTGTGCTGCTCAGCCAGGCCGACACCGCCCGGCACAGTGCCTGGATCTGGGTGTTCGCGCCCACCCTGCTGCTGGCCGTGGTCGGCTTTCTGATATCGATGCGTCTGGAGGCGTTCGCCCCCAGCTTCGACCTGAAGGCGCATCGCCGTGTCGTGCGCCGCTGGCAGCCGGACCACTACCCGAGCGTCGACGTCTTCCTGCCCGTCTGCGGCGAGCCCATCGAGGTGCTTCACAACACCTGGCGGTATGTGCGCATCCTCGCCGACACCTACCCGGGCGAGGTAGCGGTGCTCGTGCTGGACGACGGCGACAGCGCGGAAGCCGCGGCCATGGCCGCCGACTTCGGCTTCCGGCATCTGGTCCGCCCCAACCGAGGCTGGATGAAGAAGGCCGGCAACCTCCGGCACGGCTTCGAGAACTCCTCCGGCGAGGCCGTCCTCATCCTCGACGCCGACTTCGTGCCGCGCTCCGACCTGCTGCACGAGCTGCTGCCGTACCTGGACGACGACCCGCGCTGCGCCATCGTCCAGTCCCCGCAGTACTTCCGCGTCCTGGACCAGCAGAACTGGATCGAGCGCGGCGCCGGTGCCGTGCAGGAGCTGTTCTACCGCTCGGTGCAGGTCTCCCGGCAGCGCAGCGACGGCTCGATCTGCGTCGGCTCCTGCGCGGTGTACCGGCGCGCGGCCCTGGACGAGATCGGCGGCACCAGCCTCATCGAGCACTCCGAGGACATGCACACCGGCTTCGACCTGCGCGCCCGCGGCTGGGACCTGCGCTACGTCCCCCTCGCGCTGTCCACCGGCATCTGCCCCGACACCATCGGCGCCTACTACAACCAGCAGTACCGCTGGTGCATGGCCTCGATGAGCATGCTCGGCAGCCTGCGGGACTTCTGGCAGGTGAAGATGCGCTTCGCCAGCCGCCTGTGCTACATCTCCGGCTTCGTCTACTACATCGAGACGGCCCTGCTCACCTTCACCACCCCGCTGATCGCGCTGACCCTGCTGATCCACTACCCCGACCAGCTCCAGGCGACCAACTACTGGATGGTCCTGCCCAGCATGCTGTACCTGACCGTGGTCTACCCGCTGTGGCACCGCAACCCGTACCGGCTGGAGGCCTGGGCGACCCGCGTGCTGTACGGCTGGGCGCACGTCTTCGCCATCTGGGACGTCGTACGCCGCCGCCCCATGGGCTGGCAGCCCACCGGATCGAGCGGCGCGAAGAAGAACAAGACCCGCCGCTTCTGGGGCGGCATGTGGCTGTGGAGCGCGCCGACGGCGGTGCTGTGGCCGGCCCTCGCCGTGTGGCGGATGAGCGGTGCCCACCCCGAGAACTTCGCCCTGATGCTGGCCTCCGGCCTGTTCTACGCGGTCGCGGTCGTCCGGGTGCTGCTCCAGCCGAAGGAGGTGACCGCGTGAAGGCCCTGATGAGGATGTGGACGGTCCTGCCGGCCGCCGTCCTCTGTCTCGCCGGCTGCGCGAGCATGGGCCCGGCCCCCATCGGCGCCGGCGGGAACGGCGCCCAGTCCGCCGCGTCCGTGTCCGGCGGCGGTACGACGTACATCCCCGCACAGCCCTACGACGTCACCCCCCTGCTGCACCCGAGGAACAAGTACTTCGGCGCCACCTTCGACGGCGTCCCCAAGGATCTCGGCCCCGTGCGGCGGTACGCCTCCCAGGTCGGCCGCACTCCGACCATGCTGGAGTACTACCTCGGCTGGGGCGACGAGCTGCAGACCGACCAGACCCGCGCGGTGTGGGACAACGGCCAGCTGCCCTACATCGCCTGGGAGCCGCACAAGGCCACCCTCGCCCAGATCGCCGACGGCAGCCAGGACGCGTACATCAAGGACACCGCCCACGCCCTGCGCGCCCTCAACGTGCCCGTCGCGATCAGCCTCGCGCACGAGATGAACGGCAACTGGTACCCGTGGGGCCACAACAAGGCCACCGCCGCCCAGTTCGTCAGGGCCTGGCGCCATGTGCACGATGTCTTCCAGGACGAGGGCGTCTCGACGGTCATCTGGGTGTGGAGCCCGAACATCGTCAACCCCGTGCCCCGGGTGGCCCTCAAGCCGTACTGGCCCGGTGACGGGTACGTCGACTGGGTCGGCGTGGTGGGCTACTACGCCCGCACCGGCGCCCAGGACTTCGCGACGCTGTTCGGGCCCACCTTCCGGCAGATCCGGACCTTCACCCGGCGTCCCTTCCTGCTCGCCGAGACCGGTGCCCAGCCGGGTCCGCGCAAGAGCGCCCAGATCACCGAGCTGCTGAGGACCGTCGCCTCCCGCACGGACGTCGTGGGCTTCATCTGGTTCGACCTGAACAAGGAGACGGACTGGCGGGTGGACAGCAGCCCCGAGACGCTCGCCGCGTTCGGACGGGCCGCCCGGAACCCCCGTTACGACCTCGACCTCGCCGCCCTGAAGTAGACAAGACACGCCGATGAGCCACACGCACCCCCCGGTGCACGAGGAGACCCTGCAACTGCGGGTTCTGCCGCCGCCACCGCCGCAGGCCGACCCCGGCTTCTCCTTCGTCGAACAGCCGCTGCCGGGCTGGACGCTGCCGCCGCCCGCACTGATGGGCTGGGCCGCCGACACCGGCCGGCGCCGCCGCACCGTCGCCCTCGCCATGCTCGCCGCCGTCCTGGTCGTCCAGGCCGCCCTGTCGCTGCGGCTCGCCAACTCCGCCTTCGAGGACGAGGCCCTGTACATCTGGGCCGGGCACGTGGAGATCGGCAGCCTCTTCCACGGAGCGCCGAACTACGGCGGTTTCGGCAGCTACTTCTCCGGCGCGCCCGTGCTGTACCCGGTGCTCGCCGCCGCCGTGGACTCCGTGCTCGGCCTCGCCGGGGTGCGCGCGCTCAGCCTGCTGTTCATGCTGACGGTCACTGCCTGTCTGTACGGGCTCACCCGCCGTCTGTTCAACGAGCGTGCGGGACTGTGCGCGAGCGCCCTGTTCGCCGTCTCCATGCCCACGCTGTTCCTCGGCCACTTCGCCACGTACGACGCGATGGCGGTCTGTCTGCTGGCCCTGACCGCCTGGCTGCTGGTGGTGATCGCACCCCGGCACTGGGCGTGGGCCGCGGCCGTCGCCCCGATCGCCGCGCTCGCCGTCGGCGTGAAGTACGCCTCCGCGCTGTTCCTGCCCACCCTGGCACTCCTGTACGTGCTCGCCGCCTACCGGGACCACTACATGCGCCGGGCCCTGCTGCGCGGCGCCCTGTTCGGCGCGGCCACCTTCGCCCTGCTCGGCGGCGGACTGGTGGCCAGCGGCTATCTGTCGGCGATCCAGAGCACCACCACCGCCCGAGCCCACGGCGACACCCCCGCCTGGCAGATCCTCCAGGACTCCACGCGCTGGGCGGGGCTGCTGGTCGCCGTCGCCCTGGTCGGCACGGTCACCTACGCCCGTACCGCCCGCCTCGCCGAGATACCCGGCTGGCGCCGGGCCGTGCCGGGCCGCCGCTGGCGTACCTGCCTGGGCGTGCTGCTCACCGGCACCGCGCTGCTCGCGCCCGCCTACCAGATCCACCTGCAGACCGAGACCTCCCTGCAGAAGCACGTCGGCTTCGGCCTGTTCTTCGCCGCGCCGATGGCGGGCGTCGGCGTGACGCGGCTGATGGGCGCCCACTTCAAGTTCCCCCAGTGGGCCATCGCGATCGGCGTGCTCGCCCTCACCCTGGGTCTGTCGCAGTCCGCCTCCTCCTTCGGCAGCTGGCCCGACACCCGCTATCTGATCCCGCAGCTCTCCTACACCGTGCGCCCCGGCCAGCACTGGCTGGGCGATCCGAAGGAGGGCCCGGTGTACTACCTCAGCCGCGCGCGGAGGACCCACTACCAGGACTGGCTGTCCTTCTTCTTCATCGACTACAGGACCAGGGACGGCCGCCGCCTGACGGGCGTCCCCGGCTATCGCGCGGCGGTCCGCGAGGGCTACTTCGACGGCGTGGTGCTGGACTACTCCGGCGGCCTCGCCCCGGCCGAGGAGGCCGTCCGCCAGGAGATGCGCATCACCGGCCGCTACCGCCTCACCGGCTCGCTGCCGTACCGCACCTCCACGGGCGCCGGGCACTTCGAGATCTGGGTCCGGCAGCAGAGCACTCAGTGACCGGCCGCTCCGAGTCGTAGCCCGGCCGCTCTGCGGCGCGTAACGTGACCCACCATGAAGATCCTCATCAGTGCCGACATGGAGGGGGCCACGGGCGTCACCTGGCCGGCCGACGTGCTGCCGGGGACGCCGCAGTGGGAGCGGTGCCGGTCGATGTTCACCTCGGACGTGAACGCCGCGGTCGAGGGCTTCTTCGACGGCGGCGCCGACCAGGTGCTCGTCAACGAGGCCCACTGGAGCATGCGCAACCTGCTGCTGGAGCGGCTCGACGAGCGGGTCGAGATGCTCACCGGGCGGCACAAGTCGCTGTCGATGGTGGAGGGGGTGCAGCACGGCGACGTCGACGGCATCGCGTTCGTCGGCTACCACGCGGGCGCCGGCATGGAGGGCGTCCTCGCCCACACCTACCTCGCCAACCAGATCACCGGCGTGTGGCTGAACGACGTCCGCGCCAGCGAGGGCCTGCTCAACGCGCGGGTCGTGGCCGAGTACGGCGTCCCCGTCGTCCTGGTCACCGGGGACGACGTGGCCTGCGAGGACGCGCTCGGGTACGCGCCGGAGGCGCTGAAGGTAGCGGTGAAGGACCATGTGTCCCGGTATGCGGCGGTGTGCCGGACGCCCGCGCGTACGGCCGGCGACATCCGGGCCGCCGCCAAGGAGGCAGCCCGGCTGGCGGTGCGCCACGAGCCCGTCGGCGCGGGGCCGTTCACGGTCGCCGTGGAGTTCGACGCCGAGCACCTGGCGATGGCCGCGACCGTCGTGCCCGGGGTCGCCCGGATCGGGGAGCGGAAGGTGGCGTACACCAGCGCCACGATGTACGAGGGGATCCGGACGTTCAAGGCGGTCACCACGATCGTCTCCGCCGCCGTGGAGGAGCAGTATGGCTGAGAGGCCGGCCGACCAGCAGGCGCTGGACGAGGTAGTGGAGTTCACCTCCGGTCTGATCCGCATCGACACCACCAACCGGGGCGGCGGGGACTGCCGGGAGCGCCCCGCCGCCGAGTACGCGGCCGAGCGGCTGGCCGGGGCCGGACTGGAACCCCTGCTGCTGGAGCGGACGCCGGGCCGCGCCAATGTGGTCGCCCGGATCGAGGGCACCGACCCCTCCGCCGATGCCCTGCTGGTCCACGGTCACCTCGACGTCGTACCCGCGGAGGCCGCCGACTGGAGCGTGCACCCCTTCTCCGGCGAGATCCGCGACGGCGTGGTGTGGGGGCGGGGCGCCGTCGACATGAAGAACATGGACGCGATGATCCTCGCGGTCGTCCGTTCCTGGGCCCGGCAGGGCGTACGGCCGCGCCGGGACCTCGTCATCGCGTTCACCGCCGACGAGGAGGCCAGCGCCGAGGACGGCTCCGGGTTCCTCGCCGACCGGCATCCCGAGCTGTTCGAGGGCTGCACCGAGGGCATCAGCGAGTCCGGCGCGTTCACCTTCCACGACGGCGCCGGCCGGCAGCTCTACCCGATCGCGGCGGGGGAGCGGGGCACCGGCTGGCTGAAGCTCACCGCGCGCGGCCGGGCCGGGCACGGCTCCAAGGTGAACAAGGAGAACGCGGTGACCCGGCTGGCCGCCGCCGTCACCCGCATCGGCGAGCACGAGTGGCGCCTGAGACTCACCCCGACCGTACGGGCCGCGCTCACCGAACTCGCCGCACTGTACGGCGTCGAGCCCGACCTCACGGACGTGGACCTGCTGCTGGAGAAACTCGGCCCGGCGGCCAAGCTGGTCGAGGCCACCCTGCGCAACAGCGCCAACCCGACCATGCTGGACGCCGGTTACAAGCTGAACGTGATCCCCGGCGAGGCGGTCGCCTACGTCGACGGGCGCTATCTGCCGGGCGGCGAGGAGGAGTTCGCCGCCACCCTCGACCATCTCACCGGCCCGGACGTGAGCTGGGAGTACGCGCACCGGGAGGTGGCCCTTCAGGCGCCGGTGGACTCGCCGACCTACGCGAGGATGCGGGCCGCCGTAGAGGAGTTCGCGCCCGAAGGGCACGTGGTGCCCTTCTGCATGTCCGGCGGCACGGACGCCAAGCAGTTCTCCCGGCTCGGCATCACCGGCTACGGTTTCGCCCCGCTGAAGCTGCCCGAGGGCCTCGACTACCAGGCGCTGTTCCACGGCGTGGACGAACGCGTGCCGGTCGAGGCGCTGCACTTCGGCGTCCGGGTGCTCGACCGGTTCCTGCGGACGGCCTAGACGATGGGGGACGAGATGCTGAAGACGCCGTACGGCTCCTGGCCGTCGCCCGTCGACGCGGCCCTGGCCGCCGCGCACGACGGCCGCCCGGAGTGGCCGGGCTTTGTCGGGGACGAGAGCTGGTGGACCGAACCCCGGCCGACCGAGGGCGGCCGTCGCGCCCTGATACGGCGCCGCACCGACGGGACCGAGGAGTCCGTGCTGCCCGCGCCCTGGAACGTGCGCAGCCGGGTCATCGAGTACGGCGGCCGGCCCTGGGCCGGGGTGGTACGCGACGGGCAACCCCTGGTCGTCTTCGTGCACTTCACCGACCAGCGGCTCTACCGGTACGAACCCGGCGGCGAGCCGCGCCCGCTGACCCCGGTGTCGCCCGTGGGCGGCGGGCTGCGGTGGGCCGAACCGCGCGTGGACCTGGAGCGCGGTGAAGTGTGGTGCGTGCTGGAGGAGTTCACCGGGTACGGCCCCGGTGACGTGCGGCGCGTGATCGCCGCCGTACCGCTGGACGGCTCGGCCGCCGAGGACCGCGGCGCCGTCCGGGAACTCAGCGACGGCCGGCACCGGTTCGTCACCGGGGCGCGCCTCGCCCCCGACGGCCGCCGCGCCGCCTGGCTCGCCTGGGACCATCCGCGCATGCCGTGGGACGGCACAGAACTGCTCGTGGCCGATGTCGCCGACGACGGCACGCTGCGGGACGCGCGTACCGTCGCCGGCGGACCGGGCGAGGCCGTCGCGCAGGTGGAGTGGGCCGCGGACGGCAGGCTCCTGTACAGCAGCGACCGCAGCGGCTGGTGGAACCTCTACCGCGACGGCGCCCCGCTGTGCCCGCGCGACGAGGAGTTCGGCGGGCCCCTGTGGCAGCTCGGCCTGCGCTGGTTCGCGCCGCTGGACAACGGGCTGATCGCGGTCGTGCACGGCAAGGGGCCGACCGTGCTCGGCATCCTGGATCCGGAATCCGGAGAGATCGTCGACGCCGCCGGACCGTGGACCGAGTTCTCGGCCCATCTCGCGGCCCACGGCGCGCGGGTGGTCGCGGTCGGGGCCAGCCCGCGCACCGCCTGCGAGGTGGTCGAGCTGGACACCGTCTCCGGCCGGGCCCGCGCGATCGGCGCCCGGCACCGGGACGCCGTGGACCCCGCGTACTACCCGGAGCCGCAGATCCGCGTCTTCACCGGCCCCGACGGCCGCGAGGTGCACGCCCACGTCTACTCGCCGCACCACCCCCAGCACACCGCGCCCGACGGCGAGTTGCCGCCCTACGTCATCTGGGCGCACGGCGGCCCCACCGGCCGGGTGCCGCTCGTGCTGGACCTGGAGATCGCGTACTTCACCTCGCGCGGCATCGGCGTCGCCGAGGTGAACTACGGCGGCTCCACCGGATACGGCCGGGCCTACCGCGAGCGGCTGCGCGAACAGTGGGGCGTGGTCGACGTCGAGGACTGCGCGGCCGTCGCCCGCGCCCTCGCCGACGAGGGCACCGCCGATCCCGCCCGGCTCGCGATCCGGGGCGGCAGCGCGGGCGGCTGGACCACCGCCGCGTCCCTGACCACGACCGACGTCTACGCCTGCGGCACCATCAGCTATCCCGTCCTGGATCTGACCACCTGGGGGCCGGGGGAGACCCACGACTTCGAGTCCCGTTACCTGGAGTCGCTGATCGGCCCGCTCGCCGAGGTGCCCGCCCGGTACGCCGAGCGCTCGCCGGCCACCCATGCCGACCGGCTCACCGCGCCGTTCCTGCTCCTCCAGGGCCTGGACGACGTCATCTGCCCGCCCGTCCAGTGCGAACGCTTCCTCGCCCGGATCGCCGGCCGGGACGTGCCCCACGCCTACCTCACCTTTGAGGGAGAGGGGCACGGGTTCCGGCGGGCGGAGACCATGGTGCGTGCCCTGGAGGCCGAACTCTCACTGTACGCCCAGGTGTTCAAGCTGGACGTGCCCGGTGTCCCGAGACTGGAGCTGCACACGTGAAGGAGCTGACGCGCCCGGAGCGGCTGGCCCCGGGCGCCCGGGTGGCCGTCGTCGCCCCGAGCGGGCCGGTGCCCGAGGAGCGGCTCCAGGCGGGGCTCGACGTGCTGCGCGGCTGGGACCTGGATCCGGTCGTGGCGCCCCATGTACTGGACCGGCATGGGGAGTTCGGCTATCTGGCCGGCCGGGACGCCGACCGCGCGGCCGACCTGCAGAACGCCTGGTGCGACCCGTCCGTCGCCGCGGTGCTGTGCGCCCGCGGCGGGTACGGCGCCCAACGCATCGTCGACCTGCTGGACTGGGAGGCCATGCGGGCGGCCGGGCCGAAGGTCTTCGTCGGCTTCAGCGACATCACGGTCCTGCACGAGGCCTTCGCCACCCGCCTCGGGCTCGCCACGCTGCACGGGCCGATGGCGGCCGGCATCGACTTCATCAAGAACGCCCGGGCTCAGGAGCATCTGCGGGCCACGCTGTTCGCCCCGGAGACCGTCCGCACCATCGCCTCCGGCGGCCGTGCCCTGGTGCCCGGCCGGGCCCGCGGAGTCACCCTCGGCGGCTGCCTGTCCCTGCTCGCCGCGGAACTCGGCACGCCGCACGCGCGTGCCTCGGCGGCGGGCGGGCTGCTGTGCCTGGAGGACGTGGGGGAGGAGACCTACCGGCTGGACCGGTACCTCACCCAACTCTTGCGCGCGGGCTGGCTGGAGGGGGTGCACGGGGTGCTGCTCGGCTCCTGGGAGCGCTGCCCGGACTACGCCGAGGTACGGCCACTGCTGACCGACCGGCTCGGCGCGCTCGGCGTACCGGTGGTGGAGGAGTTCGGGTTCGGCCACTGCGCGGGCGCGCTGACCGTCCCGTTCGGTGCGGCAGCCGAACTCGACGCGGACGCGGGCACCTTGACGCTGGACGAGCCGGCACTGCGCTGAGCGCGCCCACCGAATCCCTCCGGGAACCGCGGAGTTGGCCGGTGACCGTGGCGAGCGCGCTGCGGACACCGGGGTGCGGCGATCGCCCGTCGTGGGCGGCTCCGCCCGGCTGAGTGGATTCCGGGGGCTGGTCGGGGTGGTGTCCAAAGGGTGGGCTGCGGATTCCTGGGCCGGTCGGGGTGGCGTCGAGGGGTGGGGTGGGTGGATTCCTGGGCCGGTCGGGGTGGCGTCGAGGGGGTGGGGTGGGCGGGTTCCGGGAGCCGGTCGGGGTGGCGTCGAGGGGCGGGCTGGGTGGATTCCAGGGGCTGGTCGGGGTGGCTTTGAGGAGGTAGGCCGGCTGGATTCCGGGAGCCTGTCTGGGCAGGTTCGCGGGGCGGGCTGGGCGGTTCCGGCCGCCTGTCCGGGCGAGTCCGAAGAGGCGGGTTGGGCGGGTTCCGGGAGCCGGTCGGGGTGGCGTCGAGGGGCGGGTCGGGTGGATTCCGGGGGGTCGGTCGGTTTGGCTTCGAGGGGGTGGGCCGGGTGGATTCCGGGAGCGGTTCGGGCGGCTTCGAGGGGGTGGGCCGGGTGGATCTCGGGAGTGGTCCGGGCGGGTTTGAGGAGGCGGCCCAGGTGGTTCGGCTGGGGGCGGGCCGGGCGGATGCCAGGTGCTGGTCCGGGCGAGTTCGAGGTGTCGGCCCGGGCGGATTGGCTGGAGGCGGTCCAGGCTGATCTGCTGGAGCCGAGCCGAGCCGGGGCGGGGCGGGGAGCGCGAGGTGTCGGTGCCCGTGGATTCCTGGCGATGGCGCGGGTGGGTTTACGGAGGCGGCGCGGGTGGACTTTCGGAGGCGGCCGGGGCGGGGACGCCGTAACCTGGCCCGATGCCGCACACCGCACCCCACTACCTCGCCGAGGGTCCCCGCGTGGCCATCCGTCACTTCACCCTCGAAGACGGGCCCGAGTTCACCGCGCGGACCCGCGAGAGCAAGGACTTGCACCGGCCCTGGCTGTTCCCGCCGGACAACGACGAGGCCTACGCCGCCTACGCGCGCCGACTGATCGAGGACCCGACGAAGGCCGGCTTCCTGGTGTGCGAGAAGGACAGCGGGGACATCGCCGGCTACATCAACATCAACAACATCGTGCGCGGCGGCTTCCAGTGCGGTGCCCTCGGCTACGGGGCCTTCGCGCACGCCGCCGGGCGCGGGCTGATGGGCGAGGGCCTCGACCTGGTCATCGGGTACGCCTTCGGCCCGCTCGGGCTGCACCGGCTGGAGATCAACGTGCAGCCCGAGAACACCGCGTCCATCGCGCTGGCCCGCGGCGCCGGCTTCCGGCTGGAGGGGTTCTCCCCGGCCATGCTCTACATCGACGGCGCCTGGCGCGACCACGAACGCTGGGCGCTCACCGCCGAGATGCGCCCCGCCCGCTGACCGCCGCGGCCGCCTTTGCGCAATCCTGACCAGCAGGTCCCCTGGCCGAGTGCCGCGCCGCCGGGTTCCATGGTGATCGTGACGAGGATCCGACGTGAGGTACTGACGCTGCCCGCCGGGCAGTTGGGCCCGGACAACCCCCTGCCCCCACTCCGCCCGCTCGACGAGGTCCACCGCATCGACGACCGCGACCGGGACGGCATGCCCCGGGACATGGCCCGCCAGCTCGGGTACGAGCCACTGCGCAGCCTGCTCCCGGTCCGCATCCGCGACGGCTACGACGGAACCCGCGAGCCCCGCGCCCTCGACGCCCTGGTGATCGAGAACGACCGGCTGCGCGCCACCGTCCTGCCCGGCCTCGGCGGTCGCATCGCCTCCCTGCTCCACCTGCCCACCGGGCGCGAACTCCTCTACCGCAACCCGGTGTTCCAGCCCGCCAACTTCGCCCTCAACGGCGCCTGGTACTCCGGCGGCATCGAGTGGAACATCGGCGCCACCGGCCACACCACCCTCTCCTGCGCCCCCCTGCACGCCGCCCGCGTCCCCGCCCCGGACGGCGGGGAGATGCTGCGTCTGTGGGAGTGGGAGCGGCTGCGCGACCTGCCCTTCCAGGTCGACCTGTGGCTGCCCGACGGCTCCGACTTCCTCTACGTCGGCGTCCGCGTCCGCAACCCCCACGAGCGCCCGGTGCCCACCTACTGGTGGTCCAACATCGCGGTGCCGGAGGAGTGCCGGGTCCTGGCCCCCGCGGAGGAGGCCTGGCATTTCAGCTACGAGCGCCGGCTGCGCCGGGTGCCCGTCCCGTCCTACGACGGCATCGACCGCACCTATCCCCTCAACAGCCCGTACGCCGCCGACTACTTCTACGAGGTGCCGGAGGGCCGCCGCCGCTGGATCGCCGCGCTGGACACCGACGGCCACGGACTGGTGCAGACCTCCACCGACGCCCTGCGCGGCCGCAAGCTCTTCGTGTGGGGCCACCTGCCCGGCGGCCGGCGCTGGCAGGAGTGGCTGACCGAACCCGGCACCGGCGGCTACTGCGAGATCCAGGCCGGCCTCGCCCGCACCCAGCTGGAACACGTCCGGCTGGAGGCCGAGAACGAGGTGTCCTGGCTGGAGGCGTACGGACCGCTCGACGCACCGCCCGAGGGGGAGTGGACCCGGGCCGTGCAGGGCGCCGAGCAACGGCTGGAGTCCGCCCTGCCCCGCGCCCGCGTCGAGGAGGCCTACGCGGCCTGGCGGCCCTGCGCCGACACCGACCCCGGCGAGGTCCTGGCCGCCGGATCCGGCTGGGGCGCGCTCGAAGTGCTGCGCGCCGACTGGAAACTCCCCGGCACCCCGTTCCCCGAGTCCACCCTCGGCGCGGAGCAGGCACCCTGGCGGGAACTGCTGCGTACCGGCTCCCTGCCCGAGGCGCGCCGGGTACGGCCGCCCGGCGAGACTCTCGTCGCCCCGCACTGGCGGGACATGCTGGAGACCGCGCCCGCCTCCCCGCACACCGAGTACCACCTCGGCGTCGCCCAGTGGCACGCCGGCGACCGCGCCCAGGCCGTCCGCAGCTGGGAACGCGGCCTTGAACTCGCCCCGTCGCTCTGGCCGTTGCTGCGCTGCCTCGCCGTCGCCGACCAGGAGTCCGGCCATCACGAGCGGGCCGCCGAACGTTACGCGGACGCCTTCGACGACCTGTGCCGCGAGCGGCGCGACGACGGCGAGACCTGGACCGCCGCCGTGGCCGCGCTCGGCCGGGAGACCCTGCGGGCACTGCTGACGGTGCGGCGGACGGCGGACGCCCGGACGGTCTGGGACCGGCTGCTGCCCGCCGTCCGCGCGCGCGGACGCTTCCGGCTGCTGGAGGCCGAACTGCTGCTCGCCGAGGGACGGACCGCCGAGGCGCGGGCCGTCTTCGACGCGGGGTTCGAGGTCGCCGACCTGCGGGAGGGAGAGGAGGCGCTGGGCCGCCTCTGGGCCCGGCTCACCGACGAGCCGCTGCCCGACCGGTACGACTTCCGGATGCGCCCCGACGCGGTCTGACCGGCTCAGCCCTGCTGGTCGACGTACTCGAACACCGACCCGTCCGGATGCATCGCGAGCAGGTTCCGGCCCACCGGGGTCGGCACCGGACCCGCGATGATCCGGGCGCCGAGGTCCGTCAGCAGCCGGTGCGCCTCGTCCACGTTCTCCACGGCGATGGTCGCCGCCACTTTGCGCAGGATGTCCAGCTCCGCCTCCGGGCCGCTCATCAGCAGAAAGGAGCCGATCGCGGCGACCTGGACCCCGCCGCGCTCGAAGCGCAGGGCTCTGCCGCCGGCCAGCCGCTCGTAGAAGGGGATCGCGGTATCGAGGTCGGCTACGCAGATGCGCAGCGAGGCGCCCAGAATCTCCATGCGTCCGAGCCTAGTTGGGGCGGGCGAGGGCGTGCAGGGGCGCCCGCGTTACCCGCCGTGTCCGACGGGTACCCGGAGGGTATGGACCGTTTGGATCACCTGGAACATCTGGACAAACAGCTGGTCGAAGAGCTGGCACAGGTGGCACGCGAGACGGTACGCGACGAACTGCGGGAGCAGACCCGCAAGCGGCGCCGCACCGCCATGCTCTACGCCGCGTCCGGCGCCGCCGCCCTGTACGCGGGGGCCGCGCTGGCCCTCGCGGTGGGCCTGGCCCTGGCAACCGCCCTGCCCGGCTGGGGCGCCGCCCTGATCACGGCGGCGATCCTGGGCGTGGTGGCCTACGCCCTGCGCGGCGCCGCCCACCCGAGGCACAGCCACCCCGCGCCTCCGTCCCGCGTCATCGGCGGCACCCCGCCGGCCGGCCCGCCGAGCGGCCTGGGCGTGCCGTACCCCCCTGTCCCGAAGGAGCCCCCGGGCACCGGCCACCAGGCACCCGGCAACCCACCGAACCAGCCCTGACCTCACCCGCCGAGCCGCGGCAGCACCTTGGTCCGGTAGAAGTCGAAGAACCCCTTCTGCTCGGTCCCGATCTGGTTCACGTACACCCGGTCGAACCCGGCGTCGGCGAACGCCCTCAGCGTGGACACATACTGGTCGGCATCGTCCCCGCACACGACCTTCTCCCGCACCATGTCCTCGGTGACCAGCTCCCGCAGCTGTTCGAAGTGCCGCGGCGACGGCAGCACCTGCCCCATCTCGCCGGGCAGCAGCTCGTTGTACCAGAGCCGGCGCACCGTACGGACGCACTCCTCGCGATCGGTGCCGTAACAGACCTTCGTACCGCCGCTGACCAGCTTCGTCCCGCCCCCGCCCTTGCGGAACTGCGTGACCATCTCCTCCTCCGGCATCATCGTGATGTACCCGTCGCCCACCCGGGCGGCGAGCGACGTGGCCTTCGGCCCGAAGCCGGAGATGTCGATCGGGACGGGCTCGTCGGGCACGGTGTAGAGGCGGGCGTTCTCCACGGTGTAGTGCGTGCCGCGGTGGTTGACCTCCTCGCCGGTGAACAGCCGGCGCATCACCTGGATGGCCTCCTCCAGCATCTCCAGGCGCACATGCACCGGCGGCCAGCGGTCGCCCAGGATGTGCTCGTTGAGCGCCTCACCCGTGCCGACGCCCAGCCGGAAACGGCCCTCGGTCATCACCGCGCTCGTCGCCGCGGCCTGTGCCGTCACCGCCGGGTGCATCCGCACGGTCGGACAGGTCACCGCCGTCTCGATGGGCAGCGAGACCGCCTCCGACAGGGCGCCGATCACCGACCACACGAAGGCGCTCTGCCCCTGCGCGTCGTTCCACGGGTGGAAGTGGTCGGAGATCCACAGCGCCCGGAACCCGGCCTGCTCGGCCATCCGGGCCTGTTCGACGAGGTCGGCGGGGCTGTGCTCCTCGCTCGCCAGGAAATAGCCGTACTCGGGCATGGGAAACCTCCGCGCGGGCGGCGCTGATGCCGTGTGATCCGGTCCGGGGCCGGGTAACCGGCGCCGGGCGCGCGGCGCGGCGTTCGGGTGCTCCGACCGGCGTACGGGTGACCCGCCCTGCGTTTGGGTGCCGCTGCCCCGGTTACGCGGAAAACCTCGGACGAGCCACACCGCCGGAGGCGCACCGTGAGCCGACCTCACGTAGTGATCGTCGGCGCCGGTTTCGCCGGATACCGGGCTGCCCGCACAGTGGCCCGGCTGACCCGGAACCGGGCCGACGTCACCTTGCTGAACCCGACCGACTACTTCCTGTATCTGCCGCTGCTGCCCCAGGTCGCCGCAGGCATCCTTGAGGCCCGCAGGGTCACCGTGTCGCTGCCGGGCACCCTGCACGGGGTCCGGATGGTGCTCGGCGAGGCGGACCATGTCGACCTCGACGGCCGTACGGTCCACTACTCCGACCCCGAGGGCGGCATCGGCACCCTCAACTACGACCGGCTGGTGCTGTGTGTCGGCAGCGTGAACAAGCTGTTGCCCATCCCCGGGGTCGCTGAGCACGCGCACGGCTTCCGCGGGTTGCCCGAGGCGCTGTACCTGCGCGACCACGTGACCCGGCAGGTGGAGCTGGCCGCCGGCGAGGACGACCCGAAGGCCTGCGCGGCCCGCTGCACCTTCGTCGTGGTCGGCGCCGGCTACACCGGCACCGAGGTGGCCGCGCAGATGCAGTTGCTCACCGACCGGCTGGCCCGCCGGCATCCGCTGCCCGCCAGGTTCCGGCCGCGCTGGATGCTGCTGGACGTGGCGCCGCGCGTGCTGCCGGAGATGGACGAGCGGCTGTCCCGCACGGCCGACCGGGTGCTGCGGGCGCGCGGTGTCGACGTACGGATGGGCACGTCGGTGAAGGAGGCCACTCATGACGGGGTGCTGCTCACCGATGGCGAGTTCGTCGCGTCCCGGTCGCTGGTGTGGTGTGTCGGGGTACGGCCCGACCCGCTGGTGGAGGCGGTCGGGCAGCCGCTGGAGAAGGGCCGGCTGATCGTCGACCCGTATCTGCAGGTGCCGGGCCGGCCGGAGGTGTTCGGCTGCGGGGACGCGGCCGCCGTACCGGACCTGGAGCAACCGGGGAAGTTCACGCCGATGACGGCCCAGCACGCGTGGCGGCAGGGCCGGGTGGCCGGGGAGAACGTGGCGGCCTCGCTCGGCCTCGGCCGGCGCCGGCGGGCCTACCGCCATCGTGACCTGGGTTTCGCCGTCGACCTCGGCGGGATCCAGGCCGCCGCCAACCCGTTCGGCATCCCGCTGTCCGGGCCGGCGGCCGGTGCGGTCACCCGCGGCTACCACCTGGCCGCGCTGCCCGGCAACCGCGTGCGGGTGGCCGCCGACTGGCTGCTGGACGCCGTTCTGCCACGCCAGGGCGTCCAGTTGGGCCTCGTACGGTCCTGGTCGGTCCCCCTGGACACGGCCTCCCCGGAGCTGGCACGCGTACCGGGCGGGCCGGAGCGGGCGGGTGCACCGGAACGGCCGGACCGACCGGAACAGACGCCTGGATCGGAACGGGCGGGCGGGCCGGATCGGGCCGAAGCAGCCGAGCAGGCCGGAGCAGCGGAACCCGGCGGCGCACCGCCGGCCCGCGGGCGCGGGGACCACCCCGCCCCCGGCCCCGTCAAGCGCACCGACGCCCCGGACCACCCCGCCCCCGGCCCGGTCAGGCGCACCGACCCCCCGGACCCCGCCGTCGGGTGACCCCGCGGGCCGTACCCCTCGACTCACTGCAAGGAGACTCATGAACACCGCCGAACTCGCCGAATTGGGACAGCAGTTGCGCGTGGACAGCGTGCGGGCGTCCGACGCCGCGGGATCCGGGCACCCCACGTCCTCGATGTCCGCCGCCGATCTGATGGCCGTGCTGCTCGCCAACCATCTGCGCTACGACTTCGAACGTCCCGAGCACCCCGCCAACGACCGCTTCGTGCTGTCCAAGGGACACGCCTCGCCCCTGCTGTACGCCGCCTACAAGGCGGCCGGTGCCATCGAGGACGGCGAACTGCTCACCTTCCGCAAGCTCGGCAGCCGGCTCGAAGGACATCCGACCCCCCGGCGGCTGCCCTGGGTGGAGACGGCCACCGGATCCCTCGGCCAGGGTCTGCCGGTCGGGGTCGGAATCGCCCTCGCCGGCAAGCGCCTTGAGCGCACCGGTTACCGGGTGTGGGTGCTGTGCGGGGACAGCGAGCTGGCGGAGGGCTCGGTGTGGGAGGCGGCCGAACACGCCGGACACGAGCACCTGGACAACCTGATCGCGATCGTGGACGTCAACCGGCTCGGCCAGCGCGGCCCCACCCGGCACGGCCACGACCTGGACGCCTACGCCCGCCGCTTCCAGGCCTTCGACTGGCACACGGTCGAGATCGACGGCCACGACGTCGACAAGATCGACCGGGCCTACGGCGAGGCGCTGTCCACGACCGGGCAGCCCGTGGCGATCCTCGCCCGCACCCTCAAGGGCAAGGGCGTCGCCGCCGTCGAGGACCTGGAGGGCCATCACGGAAAGCCGGTGCCGGACGCGAAGGAGGCCGTCGCCGAGCTCGGCGGGCCGCGCTCGCTGCACGTCCGGGTCCACGAGCCGCCGGCCGCCGCCGCGCTGCGCAACCTGACGACCGAGGTGCTGCAACTGCCGCGCTACGACGAGGGCGACGAGGTCGCGACCCGGGACGCCTTCGGCGCCGCCCTCGCCGCGCTCGGCAGCGCCCGCGGCGATGTCGTCGCCCTGGACGGCGAGGTCGGCGACTCCACCCGCACCGAGGAGTTCGCCAAGGCCCACCCGGACCGGTTCTTCGAGTGCTACATCGCCGAGCAGCAGATGGTCGCCGCGGCCGTCGGCATGGCCGCGCGGGGCTGGCTGCCGTACGCCTCGACGTTCGCCGCGTTCTTCACCCGTGCCCACGATTTCGTGCGGATGGCGTCCATCAGCGGCTCCGGCATCAACCTGGTCGGCTCGCACGCCGGTGTCGCCATCGGCCAGGACGGGCCCTCGCAGATGGGCCTGGAGGACCTCGCTATGTTCCGCGCGGCGCACGGCTCGACCGTGCTGTACCCGTGCGACGGCAACCAGACCGCCCGGCTGGTGGCGGCCATGGCCGGCCTCGAAGGGATCCGCTATCTGCGCACCTCGCGCGGCAAGACGCCGGTGATCTACGGCCCCGACGAGGAGTTCCCGGTGGGCGGCAGCAAGACGCTCGTCTCCAGCGAGGAGGACCGGCTGACGGTCGTCGCCGCCGGGGTCACCGTGCCCGAGGCGCTGGCCGCGGCCGACCGGCTCGCCGCGGACGGCATCCGGGTACGGGTGATCGACCTGTACTCCGTCAAGCCCGTCGACACCCAGACGCTGCACCGGGCCGCCGAGGAGACCGGCTGTCTGCTCACCGTGGAGGACCACCACGCCGAGGGCGGCCTCGGCGACGCCGTCGCGGAGGCCTTCGCCGACGGCCGGCCCGTGCCCCGGCTGGTCCGGCTCGCGGTGCGCACCATGCCGGGCTCGGCCGCGCCCGACGAGCAGCTGAACGCGGCCGGCATCGATGCCGTGGGCATCGCGGCGGCGGCCAAGCTGCTGGTGGAGGAGGCGGTCGTGCGATGAACGACACGGACGCCCGGACCGTACGGGCGGGCCGCCGCACGGTGGACATCCAGCGGCCCGGGAAGGTGCTCTTTCCGGGCGGCACCGGCGCCGAGGAGTACACCAAGGGCGATCTCGCCGACTACTACCGGTCCGTCGCGCCGTACATGCTGCCGCACCTGCGGGGCCGTCCGCTGATGCTGGAGCGGTATCCGGACGGCGTCGACGGGGAGCGGTTCATGCAGAAGAACGTCCCGAAGCACTATCCGGACTGGATCACCCGCGTGGAGGTCCCCAAGGAGGGCGGCACGGTCACGCATGCCGTCTGCGACGACACCGCCACCCTTCTCTACCTCGCCGACCAGGCCTGCCTCACCCTGCACCGCTGGCTGTCGCGCACCGACCGGGCCGGCGGAGTGGACCACCCCGACCGGCTGGTCTTCGACCTCGACCCGGCCGAGGACGACTTCGCCCAGGTGCGCGATGCGGCCCGCTGGTTGCGGAAGCTGTTGGACGAACTCGGCCTGCCCGCCGCGCCGATGACCACGGGTTCGCGCGGCCTGCATCTCGTCGTCCCCCTCGACGGCCGCCACGACTTCGACGAGGTACGGCAGTTCGCCCATGGGGTCGCCGAGTTCGCCGAGTCACGGCACCCGGACCGGCTCACCACCGCCGTCCGCAAGGAGGACCGTGCCGGCCGTCTCTACCTCGACGTGCAGCGCAACGCCTACGCGCAGACCGCCGTCGCCCCGTACACCGTCCGCTCCCTGCCAGGCGCGCCGGTCGCGATGCCCCTAACCTGGGAACAGGTGAACGATCCCGGCATCGACGCCAGTCACTGGAAGATCGCCGACGCCCTGGATCAGGCGCGCGTGGCCCCCTGGGCCGGTATGCCTGGCCGCGGCCGGTCCCTGAGGGGCGCCCGCAGGCGGCTCGCAGCACTGAGTGGCTGATACCGGAGCCCCCCTCCCCACCAGGCATAACGATCCGGCCGCGATGCGTGATGGTTCCCGGAGGTTTGGCCAAGGACGTGGTGGCCACCCGAGGGGAGAGGTGGCCATGTCGAACACAAAGAACACCAATCAGTCACAGAGTTCACGGGAGTCTCATGACTCTCATGACTCACAGAAGGAACAGAGCGTAACCGGCACGAGCGCGACGGACGACCCCCGTCCGACCCCCATCGAGGTGCTGCGCCAGGCGCGCGCCCAGCTCACCGAACTCACCGGCCTCGCTCCGGAGTCGGTGTCCTCGTTCGAGCAGACGGAGGACGGGTGGTCGCTGGAGGTCGAGGTCCTCGAACTTGTGAAAGTGCCCGACACCATGAGCCTGATGGCGAGCTACCAGGTCGAGCTCGACCCGGACGGGCAGCTCACCGGCTACCGGCGCGTCCGCCGCTACGAACGCGGCAGGGCCGACGCACGCGGCGGCCGTTAGGTCGCCGTACGCGCCGCGGCCCGCGAGCCGCACACCGACTACCCAGGAGGAGGAATCGCCGGCATGACTGTTGTTCCGGCACAGCAGACCGGAGGCGGAGGCGGCAGCAGCGGCCTCTACGACGTGCTTGAGCTGGTCCTCGACAGGGGGCTCGTGATCGACGCGTTCGTGCGTGTCTCCCTGGTCGGCATCGAGATCTTGAAGATCGATGTCCGCGTCGTCGTGGCCAGCGTCGACACCTACCTGCGCTTCGCCGAGGCCTGCAACCGACTCGACCTGGAAGCAGGTCCGCGCAAGAGCCCGGGCCTGCCCGAGCTAGTAGGCGAGGTCACCGAGTCCGGCGCCCGCGGCAAGTCCAAGGGGGCCCTGTCCGGCGCCGCCGAGACCATATCCGACGCCTTCAAGCAGGCCCGCCAGGAAGGGCAGGGCGAGTCACGGCCGCGCGCCCGTAAAGCTCCGGCGCACCGGAAGGAGGAGGAGTGAGCACGTACGTCTACGGGATCACCGCCCGCTCGCACCCGGCCCTCCCCAAGGACATGACGGGCGTCGGCGAGTCGGCTCGGCCGGTGCGCCTCCTGACGGCCGGTGATCTGGTCGCGGTCGTCAGTGACGCCCCTGAAGACCTGCGCCCCAAGCGCAGGGACCTGCTCGCGCATCAGAACGTGCTCGCCGAGGCCGGAGTGGCCGGCTGCGTGCTGCCCATGCGCTTCGGCAGCGTCGCGGACAGCGACGACGCCGTCACCCAGGTGCTCACCGAGCGGGCGGAGCACTATCAGGAGCGGCTGCGGGAGCTGGACGGCAAGGTCGAGTACAACATCAAGGCCACCCACGTCGAAGAGGCTGTTCTGCGTCTGGTGATGGCTGAGAACACCGACGTGCGCGCCCTCGCCGAGGCCAACCGCCGCTCCGGCGGAGGCAGCTACGACGACAAGATCCGCCTCGGCGAGATGGTCGCGGCCGCCGTCAAGGCCAAGGAGGCCGAGGACGCCGGAGAGGTGCAGGTCCAGCTGACCCCGGCCGCCGCCGCGGTCAGCGTGGGCCCCGAGTCCACCGGCTGGCTGGTGAACGTCTCGTTCCTGGTCGCCCGGGACTCGGCCGATCGCTTCATCGCCGCCGTCGAGCAGGTTCGCAAGAGCCACCCCCATCTGGAGCTGCGGGTCAACGGGCCGCTGCCGCCCTACAGCTTCGTCGAGCCCGGCCCGGCCGAGCCGACGGGGCACACGGTGGGCGCGGACGCCGACACGCAGTAGCGGTGGGCGCGGACGCCGACACGCAGTAGCGCTCCCGGCCCGGACGGAAGGAGAACACCGTGGGACTGATCGGCGAAGTGCTGATGCTGCCGTTCGCGCCTGTACGGGGCAGCGCGTGGGCCGTCAGGCAGGTGCTCCGCGAGGCGGAACGGATCTACTACGACCCCGCCACCGTACGGGCCGAGCTCGCCCGCCTCGAAGAACAACTGGAGGCCGGCGAGATCACCGAGGAGGAGTTCGACCGACGCGAGGACGAACTGCTCGACCGGCTGGAGGCCGGGCTGCGCTCCGGCGACACCACAGGCAACGGGACGTGAGATGAATCGAATGGCACTGGGCCTCGCTGTAGGGGCCGGATACCTCCTGGGACGGACGAAGAAACTCAAGATGGCCCTCGCGGTCGGATCCCTGGTCGCCGGGAAGAAAATGAGCCTCAGTCCGAAGATGATCGCGGACGTGGTGAGCCAGCAGCTGAAGAACAACCCGCAGTTCAAGGAGATCGGGGACCAGCTGCGCCAGGATCTGCGAGGTGTCGGCAAGGCCGCCTCCGGGGCCATGGTCGAGCGGCAGATGAACGCGCTCGCCGACCGACTGCACGGCCGAACCTCCCAGGTGCGCGACGCAGTGGCCGGAGCGGTTCCCGGCACCGGTTCCGACGAGTCCGGCGACGAGGAGCCGCGGGACGAGGCCGACGGCGACGAGGACTCCCGCGAGGAGAGGCCGCGCCGCGGGGACGGGGAGGACGCGGGCCGGACGGGCGAGGCGCCACGCAAGAAGGCGGCCAGGAAGTCCCCCGCAAGGAAGGCGGCGGATTCGGGTCCCGCCAGGAAGGCCCCGGGCAAGAAGACGGCGGCCAAGAAGACGACTGCGGCCCGCAAGACGGCCGCGAAGAAGACGGCCGCCGTCGGCGGCGCCGCCCGCGGTGCCTCCTCCCGGCAGTCGAAGGGCGGCGATGACCGATGACCGAGGCCCTCGGATCCGCCACGTCCGCGGCCGGCAAGGCCACGGGTGCGGCAAAGGACAATCCGCTGACCAACCTCGCCCACAGCGAGGCCGCCGACCGGCTGAAGGCCGAGGCCCAGGAGTACCTGGCCGCACAGGCCACGAAGATGCTCACCGGCCTCGGCCGCAAGCTGGGCGACACCACGGTCAAGCTCAACGACATAGCCGAAGGCAACAGCCCTGGCTTCGCCAAGCTCGCGCTCGACGGCGGCCGCAAGCTCGCCGAGGGCAAGGGTCCGCTGCGCTCCGCGCTGGAGCTGGGCGGCTCCCGCGTCAAGGAGAAGGTGATGAACGCGGTGAGAGGCCTCGGGGGCAGCAAGGGCAAGAAGGGCGGCGCGGGCCACAAGCCCACCGTCATCATGGAGTCCATCGATGTCGGCGTACCGCTGCGCACCGCCTACGACCAGTGGACGCAGTACAAGGACTTCAGCAGCTTCGCCAAGGGCGTCAAGAGCGCGAGCCGCGCCGACGACACCCATTCCGACTGGCAGGCGAAGATATTCTGGTCCAGCCGCAGCTGGAAGGCGCAGACCACCGAACAGATACCCGACTACCGCATCCAGTGGACGTCGGAGGGTGCCAAGGGCACCACCAAGGGCGTGGTCTCGTTCCACCGGCTGGAGGAGAACCTCACCCGCGTCCTGCTGGTCATCGAGTACTACCCGACCGGCCTGTTCGAGAAGACCGGCAACATCTGGCGCGCCCAGGGCCGCCGGGTCAGGCTGGACCTGAAGCACTTCGCCCGCTTCATCACCCTCAAGGGCGAGGCGGAGGACAGCTGGCGCGGTGAGATCCGCGACGGCGAGGTGGTGAAGAGCCACGAGGACGCCGTGGCCGAGGAGGAGCAGGAGCAAGAGGCCGAGGAGCCGCAGGAGGGCGAGGAAGAGGAGGAAGAAGAGGGCGAGCCCGAGGAGTACGAGGCCGAGGACGAGGAGCCCCCCGAGGACGACGAAGCTGAGGAGGGTGAGGAGCCCGAGGGCGAGTACGAGGAGGGTGAGGAGCCCGAGGAGGAGTACGAGGAGGACGAGGAGCCCGAAGGCGAGTACGAGGAGGAAGAGGAACCCGAGTACGCCGGAGGCGGGAGCCGTCGATGACGACGCCCGCCCGCTTCGGCGACTCCGGCAGCCGGTTCCCCGAGCCGTACGGCCAGGGCGGAGGAGCCAACCTCGCCGACATCCTGGAGCGCGTGCTCGACAAGGGCATCGTGATCGCGGGTGACATCCGGATCAACCTGCTCGACATCGAACTGCTCACCGTCAAGCTGCGCCTCATCGTCGCATCGGTGGACAAGGCCAAGGAGATGGGCATCGACTGGTGGGAGACCGACCCGGCGCTCTCCTCCCGGGCCCGCCGCGACCAGCTGACCCGTGAGAACGTCGAGCTGAGAGAACGGCTGGCCCGCCTGGAGGAGCTGGAGCCGGGCCGCGCGCCGAAGGAGGCACCATGACCGGACTGCGCTACGTCTACGCCGTCTGCCGCCCCTTCGGGACGCCCCTGCAGTCCCAGCTCACGGGCGTCGGGGGCGCCCCTCCGGCGCTGCTGCGCCACCACGGCCTGATCGCGGTCGTCAGCCAGGTCCCGGCGGCCGACTTCTGCGAGGAGGCACTGAAGGCCCATCTGGAGGACCTGGACTGGCTGGCGGCGACCGCTCGCGCGCACCAGGGCGTGATCGACGCGCTCACCACTGTCACGACCCCGCTGCCACTCCGGCTCGCGACCGTCTTCCGGGACGACAGCGCGGTGCGCACCATGATCGAGACGCGCGAGGACGACTTCCGGGGCATCCTGGACCGGCTGGAGGGCCGGGTGGAGTGGGGCGTGAAGCTGTATCTGGAGCCCAGGCCCGAGCCCGAGCCCGCCGTGCCGGCCCCCGTCGGCGCGAGGCCGGCGAGCGGCCGGGACTATCTGCGCCGGCGGCGCCAGAGCACCCACGCCCAGGAGGAGCAGTGGCAGCACGCGGAGGCGTTCGCCCGGTCGCTGCACGAGCGGCTTTCCCGGCACGCCGAGGATTCCCGGCTGCACGCCCCACAGAATCCCGCGCTTTCCACGGGGCCCGGCCGTAATGTCCTCAACGCGGCCTATCTGGTGCCCCGCGCGCATTCCGAGGAATTCGTGGAACTGGTGGACCGTACGAAGGACGAAGCGCCAGGAATCCGGGTAGAACTCACCGGCCCGTGGGCCGCTTATTCGTTCACGGGGGAGGCATTGTCGTGACCGTCGTCGAACGGCGTGAGATCGCTCTCGTCGACCTGCTCGACCGACTGCTGGCCGGGGGAGTCGTCATCACCGGCGACATCACCCTGCGGATCGCTGACGTCGACCTGGTCCGCATCGACCTGAACGCGCTGATCAGCTCGGTGAACGAGTCCGTCCCCTCCCCCTTCGAGGAGCTCCTGTGACGCCGCGCAAGGGGCTAGACCTGGAACCCGACACGGTCGAGCGCGACCTGGTGAAACTGGTGCTCACCGTAGTGGAACTGCTGCGCCAGCTCATGGAACGGCAGGCCGTGCGCCGCTTCGACACCGGTGAGCTGACCGACGAGCAGGAAGAACGGATCGGGCTCACCCTGATGCACCTGGAGGACCGCATGGCCGAGCTGCGCGAGCGCTACGGACTACGGCCCGAGGACCTCAATCTGGACCTCGGGCCGCTCGGACCGCTGCTCCCCCGGGATTAGCTCACCACCGGTACCAGCGCCCCCTGCCGCCGGCGGCAGTCGTGCTGCGCACCAGAAAGCCCAGCAGCCAGATGACCAGAACTGCCAGGGCAATCCACCAGAGAACTTTCACCGCGAATCCGGCGCCGAACAGTATCAGTGCCAGAAGTAGTACCAGCAGGATGGGAACCATAATGAGAAACCTCCTGTGATTCGGGTTTCCCGAAATCGGCGGATCAGGCTTCTTTACGGCACAGAATTTCCCCGTGCAGGACCGCGAACCAGCCGCCGTCCCGCCGGCCCCATTCCCGCCAGGCCTCGGACACCGCCCGCAGCTGGTCCTCCGTCGCGTGGCCGCCCTGCGTGGCCCGTTCCGCGTAGGCGGAGGCCAGGGTGCGGTCCGCCCACAGGCCGCACCACCAGGCCCGCTCCTCGGGTGTGGCGAAGGTCCAGGTGCTGGACGTGGCGGTGATGTCGGTCAGCCCGGCGGCCAGCGCCCACGTCTTCAGCCGGCGACCGGCGTCGGGCTCCCCGCCGTTGGCGCGGGCCACCCGCTCGTACAGGTCCAGCCAGTCCTCCAGGCCGGGCACCGCCGGGTACCAGGTCATCGCCGCGTAGTCCGCGTCGCGTACGGCGATGAACCCGCCCGGCCTCGTCACGCGCCGCATCTCGCGCAGTGCCTGCACCGGGTCGCCGACGTGCTGCAGCACCTGGTGGGCGTGGACCACGCAGAAGGTGTCGTCCGGGTAGTCCAGGGCGTGGACGTCGGCGACCGCGAAGTCCACGTTGGTCAGGCCGCGCCCGGCGGCGGTGGCCCGGGCCTGCTCCAGGATGCCCGGTGCGTGGTCGACGCCGGTGACCTGGCCGTCGGGGACCCGTTCCGCCAGGTCGGCGGTGATGGTGCCCGGCCCGCAGCCGATGTCCAGGATCTTCATGTGGGGCTTCAGCGAACCGAGCAGATAGGCCGCGGAGTTCTCGGCGGTCCGCCAGGTGTGCGACCGCAGCACCGACTCGTGGTGCCCGTGCGTGTAGACGGCGGTCTCCTGCGCTTTCGGCATGGCTGTTCCCCTTCACCCTCGTCACCGCTGGTACGCGTCACGATACGCGCGCATGCCGAATGATGAGACTGGCGTTTCATATATTGGATACCTGGGATCCGGGCATGCCGTCCTGACCACTCGTCAAGGAGCTGCGGTCAGCGGGCGGTAGACAGTCAGGGCCTCCGGCAGCTTCTCCAGGGTCACCTCGCCCGACACGGCTGTCACCTCGCCGTCGTACGCCATCGGGGTGCCCGGCGTGACACCGGTCAGCCGGAGCCGGTTCACCTGCACCGCCGAGTGGGCGGGGGAGCGGGTGAGGGGGCCCGCGGCGGCAGCGGCCAGCAGGCGCAGGGCGGGCCGGCGGCTGCCGTGCACCACCCGCACGTCCAGCAGCCCGTCGGCGAGATCGGTACGGCGGCCGGGCGCGAGCCCCATGCGGTGGTAGACGCCGTTGCCGACGAACAGCAGCCACAGCGGCCGCCGTTCACCGCCCAGCTCCACCTCCAGCGGATGCCGGTCCGCGCGCAACACCCGCAGCGCGCCCAGCAGCCCGGCCGGCCACCCGCCGATCCGGGGCGCCCAGCGGTCCCGCACGCGCACCAGCTCCGGGTAGACACCCAGGCTCAGCGTGTTCAGGAACAGGCCCTCGCGCTCGCCGGCGACATAGCGGACCGCGTCCACCCGCACCGCCTCGCCGTGCCGGACCGCACGGGCCAGGTCGCGCTCGTCCTCCACGCCAAGGTCGAGGGCGAAGTGGTTGAGGGTGCCTCCCGGCAGCACCGCGAGCGGCAGCCCGTGGCCGAGCGCGATCCTCGCGGCCGCGTTCACGGTGCCGTCGCCGCCGCACACGCCGAGCGCCCGGGCACGGGCCGCCGCCTTCTCCAGTTCGTCGCCGATCTCCGCCGGCGCGCACTCGACGATCTCCGCCCGCGGCAGCGCGGCGTGCAGCGCACGGACCCGGTCGGCCGTCCCCGAGCCCCGGTTGGCGACCACCACCAGACCCTCGCCCTCCGGCAGCGCCGGCGCCTGCGCGCGCGGCCGGGGCCGCCGCCGCATCTGGGCGCGGGTCGGCATCAGCCGCCGTACCAGGAAGGCCGCACCCGCGCCGAGGGCCGCCCCGGCCAGCACATCGCTCGGGAAGTGCACGCCCGTGTACACCCGGGAGGCCGCCACCGAGAACGCCAGCGGCGCCAGCGCCGCGCCCCAGGCCGGGGACTCCAGCGCGACTCCGGTCGCGAACGCGGCGGCCGACGCGGAGTGTCCGGACGGGAACGACGTGGTGATCGGCTGCCGCTTGAGCTGCCGCACCAGCGGCACCGGGTCCAGTACCGGGCGGGCCCGGCGCACCGAGCGCTTGCCGATCGTGTTGATGGTCAGGGAGGCCACGCTGAGGGAGGCCAGGCCCCGGGCGGCCGCCCGGCGGGCCCTCGGGGTGCGGCTCGCGGCCATCGCGGCGGCCGTCGCGAACCACAGCACCCCGTGGTTCGCGCTGTGGCTGAGGCGGGGCAGCACCCGCTCGGCGCCGGGCCAGTGCCAGGCGGCCGCCGCCTCGAACAGCCGGCCGTCGAGATCCAGCAGCCGGCACAGCATGCTCCGGGCGGCCGAGCGGGCGGCCGGGTCCAGGTCGGTCAGGTCCAGGTCTGGGCTCATGGGGTCCGGTTACCCTGAAGTGCCCGTTTCTTGTGCCGGTCCGCGCCGGGCGCCGGCTCGCGCGTAAGGAGTCCCCCGGATGCGCCTGCTCCTCGTCCGTCACGGTGAGACCCCGTCCAACATGGACCACCTGCTGGACACCGCCGTGCCCGGACCGGGGCTGACGCCGCTCGGCGAGGCGCAGGCCGCCGCACTGCCCGAGGCCCTCGCCGACGAGGACATCGAGGCCGTCTACGCCTCCACACTGCTGCGCAGTCGGCTCACCGCGGCCCCGCTGGCCGCCGCCCGGGGCCTTCAGGTGATCGTCCGCGACGGCATCCGCGAGGTGTCCGCCGGCGACCTGGAGATGCTGCCCGGCGAGTCCGCCGAGGGCCGGGAGTACATGCGCACGATCTTCGCCTGGGCGGCCGGCGACACCGCGCCGCGCATCCCCGGCGGGGAGAGCGGCGAGGAGGCCCTGGCCCGGTACGACGCCGTGGTGGCCGAGGCCGCCGCGAGCGGTGCCGGCACGGTCGCCCTGGTCAGCCACGGCGCCGCGATCCGCCTGTGGACCTCCGCCCGCGCCCACAACGTCGACGTCCCGTTCGCCGCCGCCCGCCCCCTGGGCAACACCGGCGTGGTCGTCCTGGAGGGCTCCCCGTCCGACGGCTGGAAGGCGCTGTCCTGGGAGGGCGCCACGGTGGAGCCGGCGGGAGAGGCGGGCCCGGCGGGGGAGCCGGTGGACACGGCGGGGTAGTGCCCGGATAAGCGTTTGCCGCCGCCGTGGGCCGCCCCGGAGAATGCCTGCCCATGGGACATCTGGAAGCCGCGCACCTCGAGTACCACCTCCCCGACGGGAGGACCCTGCTCGGGGACGTGTCCTTCCGGGTCGGCGAGGGCGCCGCCGTCGCCCTGGTCGGCCCGAACGGCGCCGGCAAGACGACTCTCCTCCGGCTGATCTCCGGCGAGCTGAAGCCGCACGCCGGTACCGTCACCGTCAGCGGCGGCCTCGGTGTGATGCGCCAGTTCGTGGGCTCCGTACGGGACGAGACGACCGTACGGGACCTGCTCGTGTCCGTCGCCCCGCCCCGCATCCGGGAAGCGGCCAGGGCGGTCGACGAGGCCGAGCACGCCATCATGACCGTCGACGACGAGGCCGCCCAGCTGGCCTACGCCCAGGCCCTCGCCGACTGGGCCGAGGCGCGCGGCTACGAGGCCGAGACGCTGTGGGACATCTGCACCACCGCGGCCCTCGGCACTCCCTACGAGCGCGCCCAGTGGCGCCAGGTACGCACCCTCTCCGGCGGCGAGCAGAAACGCCTCGTGCTGGAGGCGCTGCTGCGCGGCACCGACGAGGTGCTGCTGCTCGACGAGCCGGACAACTACCTCGACGTGCCCGGCAAACGCTGGCTGGAGGAACAGCTCAAGGAGACCCGCAAGACGGTCCTGTTCGTCTCCCACGACCGTGAACTCCTCGCCCGCGCCGCCGAGAAGATCGTCTCCGTGGAGCCGGGCCCGGCGGGCGCCGACGCCTGGGTGCACGGCGGCGGCTTCGCCACCTACCACGAGGCCCGCCGGGAACGCTTCGCCCGCTTCGAGGAATTGCGCCGCCGCTGGGACGAGAAGCACGCCCAGCTGAAGAAGCTCGTACTGACGCTGCGTCAGGCAGCTGAGAACAGCGCCGACATGGCCTCCCGCTACCGCGCCGCGCAGACCCGGCTGCGCAAGTTCGAGGAGGCCGGCCCGCCGCCGGAGCCGCCGCGCGAGCAGGACATCACCATGCGGCTGAAGGGCGGTCGTACCGGCGTACGGGCCGTCACCTGCAAGCAACTCGAACTGACCGGACTCATGCGCCCGTTCGACCTGGAGGTGTTCTACGGCGAACGGGTCGCCGTCCTCGGCTCCAACGGCTCCGGCAAGTCGCACTTCCTGCGCCTGCTGGCCGGCGAGGACGTCGCGCACGCCGGGGAGTGGAAGCTCGGCGCTCGTGTCGTCCCCGGCCACTTCGCACAGACCCACGCGCACCCCGAACTCCAAGGCCGTACCCTCCTCGACATCCTGTGGAAGGAGCACTCCCAGGACCGCGGCGCCGCGATGTCCCGGCTGCGCCGCTACGAGCTGACCCAGCAGGCCGAACAGTCCTTCGACCGGCTCTCCGGCGGCCAGCAGGCCCGCTTCCAGATCCTGCTGCTGGAGCTGGCGGGCGCGACCGCGCTGCTGCTGGACGAGCCGACCGACAACCTCGACCTGGAGTCGGCCGAGGCCCTGCAGGAGGGCCTGGAAGCCTTCGCGGGCACGGTCCTCGCGGTCACCCACGACCGCTGGTTCGCCCGCTCCTTCGACCGCTACCTGGTCTTCGGCGCCGACGGCCGCGTCCGCGAGACGCCGGCGCCGGTCTGGGACGAGCGCCGGGTGGAGCGCGTCCGCTAGGGGCGCCGGATCAGGCGCGTCCCGCCGTGGGGGCCCGGGTCGTCCTGCGTGTGCCCGCGCCCCTCAAGGGCTTCTCGCCGTCACCTCCAGCGCAGCAGTGCGCCCATGCCGCCCGGGGCGATCTCCTCCCCGGTCTCCTGGAGCACGGGGGTCAGCGACACCACCGGTGCGGTGGTCACCACGGCCGCCCGTACCAGCGCGTCGTCGGCCCGGGCCGGCCACGCCTGCTGCTCGCCGACGGTCCGCAGCTGGACGCGGCGGGCCGCCAGCTGGTCCGGGTCCTCGCCGATCCACACCTCGCGGCGGGTGTCGGGCGCGTCCGGGCGGATCAGCAGCTCGGCGAGCCGGTGCTCGCGCGCCGCCTCGATCAGCTGCGGCACCCCCTCGACGGCCGCCGACCGCCGCTCCTCGTCCGGCGAACGCGCCGCACAGAACCGGTCCACCTCCGCCAGCATGCGCTGCCGTACGTGCTCGGCGCGTATCTCCTCCACTTCCTGCGGCAGCAGCTCGCTGTCCTTGCCGCGCGACGTCTCCACCGCACGGCCCCGCAGTGCCTTCGGCAGCTGCTCGTGCACCGACCTGCGCCCCCGGTCGTCCCCGCACAGGATCAGCAGGTCGGCGCCGGTCTCCTCCTGGCACGCGGCCAGCGCCTCGGCGACTTCACGCGCGTTGTGTTCCCAGGTGTCCTCCACCTTCAGCTGGAAGTGCCGCTCGGACCAGTCGGACGCCTTCGACCGGTGCATCGGCCACTGCCGGCTGCCCGTCACCTGCCCGGCCTCCTCGTGCAGCAGCGCGCTGCGCAGTTCGATTCGGGCTCCGGTCCGGTCGATGTAGGCCACCAGCGACAGCGGGTCCTCACCGGCGAGGTCGAGCAGCGGTGTCACCCGCGGCAGCGCACCCCAGTACGCCTCGCCGTCCTGGGACCTCGCGTCAGCGGCACCTCCAGGACCACCTCGCCGTCCCGGGCGAACACGGCCCGGCCGTACGGCTCCGGCGCGTGCCGCAGAGCCTCCAGGGCGTCGTGCACGGCCCGGCAGGTGGGCTCGTCCGCCCCCTGCCGGGCCAGCTCCCGGGTGACCGCTTCCGCGATCAGATGACGCCGTTGCTGCTGGTCCTCCGTGTGCAAAGAGGTGTCGATGTATGCGGAGGCCCAGGACCCCGGATGTTCGTACAGTGGATTCAGGAACGCGAGCTCCATGGATTCCTCCCGGAAACTCCGCGGGGGCAGTGCCTGCCGGGCGGGTACCCGGGCCAGGACCCAAGGACACGGATACGACGAGCGGGGCACCACATGACCGGAGTCGAGCCCAGCCGACTGGACGACCAGCAGCTCATGAAGGAGCTGGAGACGATCCACCGCACGCGCCACGACACCCTCCTGTACGGCTCGAACGACGCGCTGCGGACCCACAACGAGCGTATGGCGCAGCTGGAGGGCGAGTATCTGCGCCGCAACCCGCGCCGTCTGATCAGCGCAGGCCGCACCCGTGAGGGCGCCAGGGAACGGCGGTGCGGCGAGGCGGCGACTCCGGAGGCGTCCGGCACCTGAGCGGCCGGACCGGCCCGCTGGGGCCGGCACACGAAGAGGGCCGGCCCCAGCGGGCCGGCCCTCACGGTCGGGCGGCTCAGCCGGCCTCACCGGCGAACACATGCAGGAACGCGTCGCAGAACGCCTTCAGATCATCCGGCTTGCGGCTGGTCACCAGCAGGTTGGAGCCGTGGTCGCAGATCTTCACCTGCTCGTCCACCCAGGTGCCGCCCGCGTTGCGGATGTCCGTCCGCAGACTCGGCCAGGACGTCAGCACCCGGCCCCGTACGACGTCCGCCTCCACCAGCGTCCACGGCGCGTGGCAGATCGCGGCGACCGGGCGGCCCTGCTCGAAGAAGTCCTTCACGAACGCCACGGCCTTGTCGTCCATCCGCAGGAAGTCGGGATTGGCCACCCCGCCGGGCAGGACGAGACCGCCGAACGACCCCGCGGAGGACTCGCCCACCACCTCGTCCACGTCGAACGTGTCGCCCTTGTCGAGATGTTCGAACGCCTGGATCCTCCCCGGCTTCGTGGACACCAGCACCGGCTCGTGCCCGGCGTCGGAGACCGCCTTCCACGGCTCGGTCAGCTCGACCTGCTCCACACCCTGGGGCGCCGCGAGAAACGCGATGCGCATGACTGCTCACTCTCCTTCCGTGTTCTTCTCGCCGGCACCCCTCGCGACATCGGTCGCCCGGCCCCGGCTCACCCGGTCCCGGCTCATGCGCCGCTCGCCAGCGCCTCGGCCAGCTGCTGCACGTTCTCGTAGCGCGCCGAGTGGGGCAGCCCGGCCACCGCGTCGACCAGTGCGGTCGGCGCGTTGTGCCGGCGCAGCATCCGGGCCAGGTCACGGGCGGTCGCCGGGAACGAGCCACGGCTCAGGGTGCGGGCCAGCTCCGACCGCACCCGCTCCAGCGACGCCGGTGAGCCCAGGCCGCCCACGGGCCCGCTCCACACCTCGGGGTCGTCGTCCGCGGCCGGTTCCGGATCGTGCCACTCCTCCACCCGTGTCGGGTGGCCGGACCTCAGCAGACCCTTCAGCTCGTGTTTCATCTCATCGTCCCGGTGGACGTTCAGCCGGTCACTGCCTCGCTGCATGTCAACCTCCACAAGGGGCTAGCCCTTGTCCTTGCCGGGCAGGAACTCCTGCACCTTGGCCTTGAAGCCCTGCTTGACCACCGACCTGCGGTCGGTGTCCCCCTTCAGGATCGACGCCGCTGTCGCCTCCATCTGCTCCCAGGTCGCGTGCGGCGGGATCGGCGGCACGGCGGGATCGGTGAGGAACTCGATCACGCACGGCCCGTCGGCCTCAAGACCCGCCCGCCAGCCCGCCTCCACGTCCTCCGGTTTCTCCACCCGGACGCCGGTCAGACCCAGCGAGCGGGCGAACGCCGCGTACTGCACGTCCGGGATCGACTGCGACGGCAGGAACGACGGGGCGCCCTCCATGGCGCGCATCTCCCAGGTCACCTGGTTCAGGTCCTGGTTGTTCCACACGCCGACCACCAGCCGCGGATCCGACCAGCGGTCCCGGTACTTCGCCGCCGTGATCATCTCCGCCAGGCCGTTCATCTGCATCGCGCCATCGCCGACCAGCGCGAACACCGGCCGGTCCGGATGCGCGAACTTCGCGCCGATCGCGTACGGCACGCCCGGCCCCATCGTGGCCAGCGTCCCGGACAGCGAACCGCGCATGCCCGGCCGCATCGTGATGTGCCGCGCGTACCAGTTGGCCACCGAACCGGAGTCGGAGGTCAGGATCGCGTTCTCCGGCAGCAGCGGATCCAGCGCCCGGGCCACGTACTCGGGATTGATCGGATCGGCCGACAGACCGGCCCGCCGCTCCATCGTCTCGTGCCAGCGCCGCACGTTCGCGCACACCGTGTCGTACCACTCGCGCCCGCCCCGGTCGCTGGTCAGCAGCGGGATCAGCCGGCGCAGCGTCGCCCTCGCGTCACCGACGAGATTCACCTCGTAGGGGAAGCGCATCCCGATCATGTGCGGGTCGATGTCGATCTGCACCCCCCGCGCCTTGCCGAAGTCCGGCATGAACTGCGTGTACGGGAACGACGACCCGATCGTCAGCAGGGTGTCGCAGTCCCGCATCAGCTCGTACGACGGCCGGCTGCCCAGCAGGCCGATCGGCCCGGTCACGTACGGCAGTTCGTCGCTGAGGACGTCCTTGCCGAGCAGCGCCTTGGCGACCCCGGCGCCGAGCAGCTCGGCGATCTCCTGCACCTCCGCGACCGCAGCGGCCGCGCCCTGGCCCACCAGGATCGCCACCTTGTCGCCCGCGTTCAGCACGTCCGCCGCGCGGCGCAGCGCCTCGTCCGTCGGGGTCGCCGTGTAGTCGCTCATGCCCATGCTGGAGGGCACCATCTTGAACTCGTGCGTCGGCGGCGAGTAGTCCAGTTCCTGCACGTCACCAGGGATGATCAGGGCGGTCGGGCAGCGCCGGGCGTGGGCGGTGCGCATGGCCCGGTCCAGCACGTTCGGCAGTTGCTCGGGCACCGTCACCGTCTCCAGGAAGTCCGAGGCGACGTCCTTGAACAGCGTGTGCAGATCGACTTCCTGCTGATAGGAGCCGCCCATCGCGGACCGGTCGGTCTGCCCGACGATCGCCAGCACCGGCACATGGTCGAGCTTGGCGTCGTACAGGCCGTTGAGCAGATGGATGGCGCCCGGTCCCGACGTCGCCGCGCACACCCCGATACGGCCGCTGAACTTCGCGTATCCGACCGCCTCGAACGCGGACATCTCCTCGTGCCGGGACTGGATGAACCGCGGCCGGTCTTCGGCCCGGCCCCATGCGGCGAGCAGCCCGTTGATGCCGTCGCCCGGATAACCGAAGACCTGTTCCACGCCCCAGGCGCGCAGGCGCTCGAGGATGTGGTCGGAGACCTTGGTGCTCATGGAGGGACCTCCCCGGTGGGGTGCGAAGCGGACGATCCGGTCAGCACCTGCCGAGTCACCTGCACCGGGGACGGAAAACCTCCCTGACGGTGCGGACGCGATACCCGCCGGGGTGGCCGCCGCGGCCGGCGGTGCCGAAACCGGGGGCCCGTTCTGTCACCCGGCCGGGCGTGCCCGTCCCGCGAATGGGGTCCGGCCGCGCGCGCCGCGGCGCCGCGCGGGCTGTCATGGCAGCGAGGGCACGCCCGTGCCCCGTACCCGTGACGCCGCGTCCGCCGAGGAGCCCGTCCCATGCGCCGCACCGCTCGTGCCCTGTCCGTCGCCTTCGTCGCCGGGGCCGTGCTCGCCCTGGCCGGACCCGCCGCCTCCGCCGACACGGGCCCGGGCATTCCGTCCCCGCCCCTCGCCATCGCTCCGATGGCCGTCCCGGAACCGTGCGCCGCGCCACAGCAGTGCGGCGACTCCCGCGTCGGCCCCGCCGCCACGTGCCGGCCCGGCGAGCCATGCCAGGACGGTGCGGGGTGCAGGCCGGGGGAGGCGTGCCCGGGCGGTGCGGGTGCGGGGTGCAGGCCGGGGGAGGCGTGCCCGGGCGGTGCGGGTGCGGGGTGCAGGCCGGGGGAGGCGTGCCCGGGCGGTGCGGGTGCGGGGTGCA
>NZ_JBVIJE010000012.1:36029-74958 GCF_055581585.1 Streptomyces sp. NPDC031426 | reverse complement strand
GTGCAGGCCGGGGGAGGCGTGCCCGGGCGGTCCGGGTTCGGGGTGCAGGCCCGGCGAGGCGTGCCCCGACGACGGCCACCGGTGCGCCCCGGGCCACGACGAGCCGTGCCTGGACGGTCGCCCCTGCGGCGACCCCGACGGCCGGCGGGCCCACGGCACCGACGGCTGTGACCCGCCCACCGTGCAGCATGGAGCCGAGGCAGGGACGGGAGGCAGCTACACCGACTCGGTCCCGGCCCTCGCCGCCGGCGCCGCCCTCATCGCCGCGGCCTGCGGCGGAGCCGGCTACCGGCTGTACGGCAGATGGCGGACCGCGGGAGCCCGGCCCACGGACGGATGACCGGGGCGACGCCCGCCCCCATGGAGTGCCGTCCGGCGGGTACACACCCTCCCGAGGGCACCAGCGGGCGGCCCCCACATCAACGGACACCACAGGCCACGGACACACACCCCCCGCCCGGTCCGGCCCCGGCCCGGACCGGGCGGCACACGGCACCACGACCGCGCGGAGGCGGACATGCGGCGGACGGACCCCGAAGGCCACGGCCCGGTCCGCTACGGCCCGCCCCTGCCCGGCGACGGCCTCCCCGTGCTCCCCGAACTCACCGCCGTACTCGCCGCGGCGGCGAGCCGCGCCGACGCCCAGCCCGTCGGCGGCGCCCCCGCCCTCCTCGAAGCGGCCTGCGGCTACTGGACCCGGCGCGGACTGCCCACCCTTCCCGACCAGGCGGCCGCCGGCCCCGGCGCCCCTGCGCTGCTGCTCGCCCTGACCGCCGCACTCGCCGGCGACGGCGCCGACGTCCTCGTCCCGCGCCCCTGCGCCGCCTGGTGGGCGCCGTACGCCCGGGTGCTCGGCAGGCCCGCCTACCATGTGCCCACCCCTGCCGAGAGCGGCGGCGTCCCCGACCCCTACGCCCTGCTGGAGACCGTCCGCCGGGTCCGCGCCGAGGGCGGTGACCCACGGCTGCTCGTGCTGTCCGTCGCCGACGATCCGACCGCCACCGTCGCCCCGCCGGAACTGCTGCACGAGACCGTCGAGGCCGCCACCTCCGAAGGACTGCACCTGGTCAGCGACGAGACCTGGCGCGACACCCTGCACCACCCCCACGACACCGTGCTGCTCAGCCCCGCCGAGATGCAGCCCGACCGGGTCACCGTCGTGACCGACCTCGCCGGATCCCTGCTGCCGGCCGGCTGGCCCGCCGCCGTCGCCCGCTTCCCGGCCACCGAATCCGGCCGGGAGCTCCACGCGCGCGTGCTCGACATCCTCACCGGGCTCGGCGCCCGCATCGCCGCACCCGTCGCCGCCGCGGCAGGCTACGCCCTCGACGAACCCCCACCCGTCACCGAGCGCCGCGAGGCCGCCGTACGGCTGCACGCGCGCGTGGCCGCCGCCGCGCACGCCGCGGTCGTCGCGGGCGGCGGGCTCGCCCGCCCCCCGCAGGCCGGCCGTCACCTGTACGCCGACCTCGGCCCGCTGCGCGAACCCCTCGCCGAGCGAGGCGTCGGCGACGCACAGGAGTTGGAGGACCTGCTCACCGCCCGGCTCGGCATGCCCGCGCCCGGCGGCCACCGTTTCGGCGACGACCTCGGGGCGCTGCGGGTAAGGCTCGCCACGGGCCCCCTCCTGGGCGGCACCGACGAGGAACGCGCGGAATGCCTCACCTCACCCCTGCCGTTGGAACTGCCACATGTGCAACGCGCGTTGATCTTCTTGACGTCGGTCCTCGACGATCTCCGCGACGACGCTCAGCGATGGGAGCCTCCTCGATGACGCAGCAGACGCATGAGCCCGAGACGCACGAGCCCGCATCGGCCCCGACGAGTACGACGAGTACGACGACCATGGCGACCGCACCGACCGTACCCACCGCACCGACTCGCTCCACCGGCACTCCGACCCCCCTGGCGCCCCCTTTCCCGCCGCTGGCCGAGCCCCGCCCTCTCGCCGAACACCGCGTGTGGCCACGCACCTTCCACGACCGGCTCACCGCCCCGCTGCCCGGCCTCAAGGCCCTCGCCCGCTTCGCCCGTGAAGGCGCCGTGCGCCCCGGCGCCGAAGGCCTCGCGGACATCCACCGGCTCCCCTGCGCTCCCGCCCCGCTGCCCCGCGTCGACACCCGCACCCTCGCCGTCACCTGGGCCGGACACGCCAGCTGGGTCGTGCGGATCGGCGGTCTGACCGTGCTCACCGACCCCGTCTGGTCCCGCCGCATCCTCGGCACCCCGGCCCGCATCACCCCCGTCGGCGTCCCCTGGGACACCCTGCCCCGCGTCGACGCCGTCGTCATCAGCCACAACCACTACGACCACCTCGACGCCCCCACCCTGCGCCAACTTCCGCGGGACACCCCGGTGTTCGCACCGGCCGGCCTCGGCCGCTGGTTCCGCCGGCGCCGCTTCACCCGCGTCACCGAGCTGGACTGGTGGGAGGGTGCCGAACTGTCCGGCGTCCGCTTCGACTTCGTCCCCGCCCACCACTGGTCCAAGCGCACCCTCACCGACACCTGCCACAGCCTCTGGGGCGGCTGGGTGCTCACCGACGCCGAGGGACAGCGCCTCTACTTCGCCGGCGACACCGGCTACGGCCACTGGTTCTCCCGCATCGGCCGCCGCTACCCCGGCATCGACCTCGCCCTCATGCCCATCGGCGCCTACGACCCCCGCTGGTGGCTCAGCGACGTCCACTGCAACCCCGAGGAGGCCGTACAAGCCACCTTGGATCTGGGCGCCCGCCGCATGGCCCCCATGCACTGGGGTACGTTCATCCTCTCGGCCGAGCCGGTCCTGGAACCGCTCACACGGGTGCGGACGGCCTGGGAGAAGGCGGGACTGGAGAGGGAAGACCTGTGGGATCTACCGGTCGGCGCTTCAAAGGTGCTTGAGTAGGGCGACCCGCGCTACCGAAACCGCCGCACCACACTCGGCATCGCGCTGATCACAACCGTCAGCGCGACCGCCACCACAACCCCCTCCCACGGCTCCTCGAACAGCGAACCCCCCAGAATCCCGATCACCTGGTAGGTGGCCGCCCAGGCCAGACACGCGGGCAGGTTCCCCCGAGTGAACCGCCTGAGCGGCCACTCCGCCATCAGACAGGCCAGCATCACCGGTATCCGCCCCGCAGGGACGAGCCGGGACAACACCAGCACGGCGACCCCGTGTTCGGCCAGCCTCTCCCTCGTCGACGCCAGCCGCGCGTCCGGCGCCCGCGACCGTATCGCCTCCAGCCACCGTGACCCGTTCCGCGACCGCATCCCGCGCCGCCCCAGCCGGTACAGCGCCACGTCCCCCAGGAACGCCGCCAGAGACGCCGTCACGAACACCAGAGCCAGCGAGAACGGCGCCGTCTGATGGAACGCCACCACCGCCGCCGAACTCACCAGCGCCCCGGTCGGCACCACGGGCACCAGCGCCCCGATCAGCACCAGCAGGAACAACGACGGATAGCCGATCGCCTGCTGCGTCGACTCCGGCGGTACGGTCGACGTGGTGGACGCGGCGGCCAGCACCGCCACGGAGGCCGCCCACCTCACCGCGCGACCTCCAGCCGCACACTCTCACCGTGCCCCAGCTTGTGCACCGCCACCCCCGGCGCCGCCAGGGCCGCCAACCGCACGAACTCGTCCCCCGGCGCATGGAACTCGTGCGGGCGCACCGCGTCCATCCCGATCGGCCAGTACGTCCCGTAGTGCACCGGCACCGCCGCCCGCGGTGCCAGCCGCGCCAGCGCCCGCGCCGCCCGTCCCGGGTCCAGATGCCCCGCACCGAGATACGGCCCCCAGCCGCCCACCGGCAGCAGTGCCACGTCCACCGGCCCCACCCGCTCGGCCATCGCCTCGAACAGTCCGGTGTCCCCGGCGAAGTACGTCCGGGCCTCGCCCTCCACGACATATCCGAGCGCGGGCGAGCGGTGCGGGCCCACCGGCAGCCGCCGCCCGTCGTGCAGGGCCGGCACCACCCGTACCAGCAGCTCACCGATCCGCACCACGTCTCCGGGTACCACCTCCGTCACCCGGAGCTGACGCAGCCGGCGCAGACCGGGCACCGCCCGTGGTGCGCCCCGGGGCACGAGCAGGCGCGTGCCCGGGGCGAGGCCCGCCAGCGAGGGCGGATGCAGATGGTCGGCGTGCAGATGCGAGACGAGCACCACGTCCGCGCGACGGGCCTCGGCCGGCGGCAGGGCGCCCCGGCGCCGCCGCAGGTACGCCAGCCGGCGGGCGAACAGAGGATCGGTGAGCACCCGTATGTTCGCGTCCTGGACCGTGCAGGTGGCGTGACCCCACCAGGTGATCTCCACCGGCACCCTTTTCGCCTCCTTCACGCGACTCCCCGAAGCCTACGGGCAGGAGTAGGGTCTGCGGCGAAACCCGGAGGTGAGGGGGACGCCATGGGACAGTTGCGGGGTACCTCCGACACGCCCGCGCCGGTGCGGGTCATCGCGATCGCCAGCCTGACCCCCCTGGAGGAACTCGAGGCGGACCCCTTCCTCGTCGACTCCCGCAGCCAGCACGCCATGTGCGCCCGCTGGGCCGCCGAACGCGGATACGTCATCGCCCGGGAACTCCTCGTCGGCGGACTGCGCTTCGACCACGGCGCGCTGTGGGACGGCGTCCGGCCGGGAGTGGACGTGTTCGTCGCGCCCAGCCTGCGCGTGCTCCAGCGGGCCCTGTCCTCGGTCGAGGCGTTCACCGCCGAGTGCGCGCGCCGGGGCGTGCGCGTGGAGACGGTCGGGCGGGCCGAGCCGTCGTACGACGCCCAGATGAAGGCGCGTGTCCACCGCCGCCTGTCCATGCCGACGGCCGGCTACGACGGCCGCTAGGTTCCCCTGGGTTCCGCTGGGTTCAGCGCCCTGCCGGCCCTTCAGCCGCCGACGAGGGCGACGAGCTTGATGAAGACCAGGTCGGGATCAGCGGTGAGATCCACGACCTCGTCCAGGTCCTCGGCCTGGCGGTCACCGGCCAGCACGAAGAACCCGTTGGCCAGGAAGGCGCGTTCGGCGATCTCGGCCTGGCGTTCCCAGTCGATGCGGCGGGGCTCGCGCAGCCGGTAGCCGTTCAGCTCCGTCTCGGCGCCGTCGGGGCGCACGAGGCCGTTGAACCGGTCGCCGGGACAGGCGTTGTGCCGGGCGACCTCCTCCTGGACCCGGAGTCCGATCAGCTCGCGTACGGTCATCCGTTCCGGCAGCCCGGCGACCGCCCACTCGGCGACCGGCCTGCCCGTCGCGGTCTCGTCCCGGAACGTCACGGTGGCCATCAGGCACCTCGCTTGATCTGCATGAGGATGGTCTCGTCGGTGATCTTCGTGTCGGCGGCGAGCAGGAACGCCTTGCTGAGGACGAGGGAGAGCCGGTCGTCCTCGAACGGCAGGAGCACCTTGCCGTCGCCCCGTCCGCGTGCCGGGACGATGCACAGGTAGCTGTCGTCCGGTTCCATCAGGATGTTGGCCGAGCCCAGGTGGATCCGGTACGTGCGCAGTTCGCCGCGGACGACCAGGAAGCGGCCGTCGAGCGTGCACCGGTCGGCGATCTTCAGGCGGGGCAGGATCCGTTCCAGGGCGTCGCGGCGGATCTGCGCGCTCGTCGTGAGTTCGCCGAAGGTGGCCGTGCGCCAGTACGCGGCGTGGCGGTCCTCGCCCCGGTCCGTCCAGTCGGGGTCGGCGGCGATCGAGGTCACGCCGACGAACAGGTCCACGTCCCGCATCGCCTCGCTGAACACCAGCGGAGGCACCTCGTCCAGCCGGACCTCCCGCCAGCGCCGACCGTCCCGCCGCTCGAAGCGGACCTGGTCGGTCGCGGCGTACTCGGGCGCGTAGTGCCGGTCGTCGCCCTCGGCGGGCTCGTGATGGAAGCAGGCCCGCCACTCGCCGTCGCCGAACTCGGCGCGCGCCAGCCCGTCATAGCCGCCGTCGTAGCGGCCGAGGAAGTTGGCCTGCCAGCCGCGCTCCTTGAACAGCGCGTACAGGCGCCGGTAGTGGACGATGTGGGCGGCGAACCGGTTGGAGTAGACGCCGGTCTCCTCCTCCGCCGCGGTGAGCAGGTATATCTCGCGGAAGGCCTGTTTGAACGGCTGCCGCAGCCCCTCCGCTAGGACCCGCGCCCGCCAGGCGCCGACCTCGTCCTGCGACGCCCGGACCGGATGCCACAACCGGACGCGCCGGGGCGCAGCGGAGGGTTCGGCCGCCGGCGCCGCCGCGCGCCACACACCGTCCGCTCCCTGGAACTCCCAGATCAACCCGCGGACCAGGACGCCGGTGACCGGATGGTCGCGGTAGTGACGGCGCCATGCGTCGTACGGCCACTCGCGCCCCGCCGACATCAGTGCTTCCACGCGGGCCCGCTCACCCGACAGCGTGCCCCGCACCGACTTGGCCAGGGCCTTCAACTCCACGAGTGCGTCCGGAAATGCGTCCTTCACGGCAGCGGGGGCGGTACGGGACGTGCGCCCGTCGGGACCGGTGAAGGTGAGCCGTACCGTCAGCGCGTCCTCGATCGCGACCCGCGCCCGGTATCCGCCCAGTTCCCGTTCCAGTGAGCCGTCCGGCGCCAGGCCGTGGGCGGGCACGCTGCGTTCGACGAGCTGCGCCGGGGTGATGCCCTGCCGCGCGGCGGCCGTCACCAGGGCCGTGTCGAGCTGCTTGCGCAGGGCCCGGTGCCGGATCCGGGAGTGCAGCCGCCACAGTGCCTCCAGGGCATCCGGATCGTCGACCTCGGCCAGCGCGTTGATCGCGGCGCCCGCGAGTTTGACGTCCTCGGTCACGTCTCTGCCGGGGCCGCCGGTGCGCAGGGCGAGCGCGGCGAGGCACGGCACCGCGGCCGGGCCGGCGGTCAGCGCGGCCGCCCAGACGACGCCGCGCGCCAGGTCCCCGTGGTTCTGATGGACGAGGTAGTGGTAGTGGTAACCGCCGGGGAGCCAGCCGGCGTGCGGGCCGCTTCCCTTGCTGCACAGCGGATCGCCCTCGGTCAGCGCGTGCAGGACGTCGGCCACGAGGTCCCGCGCCGACGCCGCGTCGGCGAGTTCGATGCATGTGCGCCGCCACTTCCCAGTGGGACGCGGCCCCGACGGGTTCGCCAAGTGCCGTAGGAGGTCGGCCAGTTCCCGACTCGGCGAGGTCTTCGCACGGTCGCTCAGCGGGGCGGCCCAGGGAGCGTGGGCGGGGATCAGTCCCTCGGGGATGTGCGCCTCGTCCGCGCTCGCGAGCAGCGCGCGCAGGCGGCGGCCGAGCGAGGTGCGCCGGCCCGCGTCCACCGAGGCGTCCATCAGCTCCGTGTGCGCGTGCCGCAGCCAGGGCAGGACCGCGCGGTGGCCGTCGGCGTCGAGCTGCTCGGCGGCGTTCAGCACCAGACCCAGCGCATCGGCGAACCACAAGCCCATGCTGTACTCGGTGGCGCGCAGCAGCATCACCGCGACCTCCTCGGGCGTCCAGCCGCGCACCCGCGCGATCAGGGACCCGATCTCGGTGTCGTACTGCCACAGGCTCAAGTCGTCGAAGCGGGCGGCCAGCATGAGACACAGGACCGCGGCCCTGCCCTCCTCGTCCGCGCAGGCCGCGAGCCGCGCGTCGATCTCGGCCTGGGTCGCCGCGCCCGCCGCCCTGGACCGCCTGCGCTCGTGTCCCATGGCCTGCCGGAACTCGGTCCGCTGACGCTCCAGCAGGTCGACGAGCCAGCGGACGCGGTCGAGCGCGGCGGACCGTACGTCGTCCAGCGCGTCGGTCCTGCGGGATTCGGTCGCCAAGGCTTCGTAGAGCATGCCGGGATGATGGCAGGGGGGACCGACAACGCGATCAGGTCGACTCCGCGGGCGGCCTGACACCTTGTGAAGGGGGCCGCGCATCTTGCCGATCGGCGGGAGAGTCCGGCCGCTCACGTGCCCGGCGACCCGTGTGACAAGGTGGAGCGGGGCCCTCGCGTCGAGCGGGCCGGGACGTGAGGTGGGCGAGGCGTGCGTGGCGTGCGGTGGCGACGGGGCGCCAGTCAGATCGGACGGAGCGTCGCCGTATGGGCGGTCTCCACCCTCACCATGCTGGTCCTCGCCGCGCTCCTGCCCGACTTCCAACTCCAGTCCGCCGACGGCGACAGCGCCACCCGCATCGCCGTCACCGCCGCCTGCGGCGCCGGCGCCTTCGGTGTGCTCTCGGCCGTGGTCTGGCCGCTCCTGGTCCGGCTCCTGCTGCTCGTACCCGCCCTTGTGCTCGGCCTGCTGGTCTTCTTCCTCAACGGTTCGCTGCTGCTGCTCGCCCTGCGCATCAACCCCTCCGGCCGCGGCGAGGCTGCTCCCGAGACCGCCGTCATCGTGGCCGCGGTGATGTCCGCCGTCGCCTCGGCCACCGGCGCGGCCCTCGCCGTCCGCGACGACGAGACCTACCGGCGCCGCCTGCACCGCCTCGCCGCCCGCCGCCGCAGAACGGACCCGCCCTGCCCCACCGCCCCCGGCCTGGTCTTCGTCCAGCTCGACGGAGTCGGCCACGACGTCCTCGTCGACGCGGTCCGGAAGGGGCTGATGCCCACGGTCGCACGCTGGCTGGGCACGGGCCACGGTGCACCACCGACCGGCGACGGCCCACGGTCGACCGGCGACGGCCCGCCCCCGACCCACCGCATCACCCCCTGGCGCACCGACTGGTCCAGCCAGACCGGTGCCAGTCAGCTCGGCATCCTCCACGGCAGCACCTTCGACGTGCCGGCCTTCCGCTGGTACGAGAAGGAGCGCGGGGAGGTGATGGTGTGCAACCGCCCGACGATCGCCGCCGAGTTGCAGCGCCGCGCCGTACTGCGCACCGGTGACGGCGGACTGCTCACCGTGGACGGCGCCAGCAGGGGCAACCTCTTCAGCGGCGGCGCCGGTGAACAGGCCCTCGTGCTGTCCATCGCGGCCCGCCGACGGGGCCGGGAGAACCGTTCCCGCGCCGGCTACTTCGCCTACTTCTCCGACCCCGCGGGCGCCGTCCGCACCGCCCTGTCCTTCGTCGCCGAGGTGGTCCGCGAGATCGGCCAGTCCACCCGCGCCCGGATGCGCGGGCAGCGCCCCCGGGTGAGCCGCGGCGGGCTCTACCCACTCGTCCGCGCCTTCGCCACCGTCGTCGAACGGGACGTCGTCGTCGCGGCGGTGATGGGCGACATGCTCGCCGGGCGCACCGCCGTCTACGCCGATCTCGTCGCCTACGACGAGGTCGCCCACCACTCGGGTCCGCGCAGCCGGGACGCCGAGAAGGTCCTGCAGCGCCTCGACCGCTCCCTCGCCCTCCTCCAGCGGGTCGCCGAACACGCCCCCCGCCCGTACCGCGTCATCGTGCTCTCCGACCACGGGCAGAGCCCCGGCGAGACCTTCCGCTCCCGCTACGGCCGCACGCTCGGGGACCTGGTCCGGGCCGGCGGCGGGCTGCCCGTGCCGCGCCGGGCGACGGGGGTCCCCCCACGCGTTCGGCGGGGGAGCACGCACAGCGGAACCGAGACCCGCGCCGCGGTACGCGCTGCGCTGCGCCGGCCGGTGGAGGAGAGGAGCGAGCAACTCCGCCCCGCCCCCGGTTCCGGACCGATCGTGCTGGCCTCCGGCAATCTCGGCCTGGTCTCCTTCCCGGACGTGCCCCACCGCATGACCAAGGAGGAGATCGACGCCCGCCACCCCGCCCTGCTCACCACCCTCGCCAACCACCCCGGCATCGGCTTCCTCCTGGTGCGCAGCGAGGAGCACGACGGCGTGCTGCTGGGGGCCCACGGCGCCGAGATCCCGCTGAGCAAGCTCGACGACCAGCCCGGCCCGCTGGCCCGGTTCGGTCCCGGCGCAGCCGAGGCGGTCCGCCGTACCCACTCCTTCCCGCACACCGCCGACATCATGGTGAACTCCGCCCTCGACCCCGCCGACGGCGAGGTCCTCGCCTTCGAGGAGCAGATCGGCTCCCACGGCGGCCTCGGCGGCGCCCAGTCCCACCCGTTCCTGCTCTCGCCGCTGGAGCTGTCCGCACCGGTGGACGGTGAGGCGGAACTGACCGGCGCCGAGCAGGTGCACCAGGTGCTGCGCCGCTGGCTGGGCGAGCTGAACGGCCCCCAGATCCCGCTGACCGACGACACGGAGGACGAGCGGGCCGCCTGAAGCCGGGACAACTCCTTCCCGTTCCTTCGTGAGCCTCACCTCCCGTTCACGTCGCGTGGGCCGGTCTTCAGAGTGCGGCGGCTCCGGATGTGATCGGATAGGAGAACGGAAAACCCCCGTAACGGGATCTCACGTCACGGGACCCGACGCGAAAGGAACCATCGTGGCCACCACGCGCACCGCGCACACCGTCTGGGAAGGCAACCTGCTCCAGGGCAACGGCGTCGTCACCTTCGATTCCTCCGGCATCGCCGACCAGCCGGTCACGTGGGCCTCGCGCTCCCAGGACGCGAACGGCAAGACCAGCCCCGAGGAGCTGATCGCCGGCGCCCACTCCAGCTGCTTCTCCATGGCCCTCTCGCACGCCCTGGCCGGCGCCGGCACCCCGCCCACCCGGCTCGACACCAGGGCCGACGTGACCTTCCAGCCCGGTGAGGGCATCACCGGCATCCACCTCACCGTGCGCGGCCAGGTACCCGGCCTGGACGCGGACGGCTTCGCCTCGGCCGCCGAGGAGGCCAAGAAGAACTGCCCGGTCAGCCAGGCCCTGGCCGGTACGACCATCACCCTCACGGCCGAGCTGGCCTGAGGCCCGTACGGCCCCGGATGCCGCGTCCCGCCCCAGGGGCGCGGCATCGCCGTGTGCGGGTACCCGGCCATTGACAGCGTCGCGGGCACGTCCTGTGCTGGGAGTGCGGCAGGCGCCCGGGCGGAAGGGGACGGACCATGGCACGTGCGGTCGGGATCGATCTCGGGACGACGAACTCGGTGGTGGCCGTCCTGGAGGGCGGCGAGCCCACCGTCGTCAGCAACGCGGAGGGTGCGCGCACCACACCGTCCGTGGTGGCGTTCGCGAAGAACGGAGAGGTGCTGGTCGGCGAGGTCGCCAAACGGCAGGCCGTGACCAATGTGGAGCGCACCGCCCGCTCGGTGAAACGGCACATGGGAGACGCTTCCTGGCGTTTTCCGGAGCAGGGTTCCATCGACGGCGGCCGCCTGCGTGCGCAGGAGCTGTCCGCGCGGGTGCTGCAGAAGCTGAAGCGGGACGCGGAGGCCTACCTCGGCGAGGACGTCACGGACGCGGTGATCACCGTACCGGCGTACTTCGACGACGCCCAGCGGCAGGCCACCAAGGAGGCCGGCGAGATCGCGGGCCTGAAGGTGCTCAGGATCATCAACGAGCCGACCGCCGCCGCCCTCGCCTACGGCCTGGACCGGGGCGAGGAGCAGACGGTCCTGGTGTTCGACCTCGGCGGCGGCACCTTCGACGTGTCCCTGCTGGAGATCGGCGACGGCGTCATCGAGGTGAAGGCCACCAACGGCGACACCCACCTCGGCGGCGACGACTGGGACCAGCGGATCGTCGAGTACCTGGTGAAGCGGTTCAAGGGGAGTTACGGCATCGATCTCGGCGCCGACAAGATGGCGGTGCAGCGGCTGCGCGAGGCTGCCGAGAAGGCCAAGATCGAGCTGTCGTCGTCCTCGGAGACGACGATCAACCTGCCCTACATCACCGCCTCCGCCGAGGGCCCGCTGCACCTGGAGGAGAAGCTGACGCGTGCTCAGCTCCAGGAGCTGACCGCCGACCTGCTCGACCGCTGCAAGAAGCCGTTCCACCAGGCCGTCCAGGACGCCGGGATCCAGCTGTCCGCGATCGACCACGTCATCCTCGTCGGCGGCTCCACCCGGATGCCCGCCGTCACCGACCTGGTCCGCGACCTCACCGGCAAGGACCCGCACAAGGGCGTCAACCCCGACGAGGTCGTCGCCGTCGGTGCCGCCCTCCAGGCCGGGGTCCTGCGCGGCGACGTCAAGGACGTGCTGCTGCTCGACGTCACCCCGCTGTCCCTCGGCATCGAGACCAAGGGCGGCATCATGACCAAGCTGATCGAACGCAACACCACGATCCCGACCCGCCGTTCGGAGATCTTCACCACCGCCACCGACAACCAGCCCTCGGTCGGTATCCAGGTCTACCAGGGCGAACGCGAGATCGCCGCCTACAACAAGAAGCTCGGCGTCTTCGACCTCACCGGGCTGCCGCCCGCGCCGCGTGGCGTCCCGCAGATCGAGGTGGCCTTCGACATCGACGCCAACGGGATCATGCATGTCTCCGCGAAGGACCTGGCGACGGGCCGCGAGCAGAAGATGACGGTGACCGGCGGTTCGGCGCTTCCCAAGGACGACATAGACCGCATGATGCGGGAGGCCGAACAGTACGCCGAGGAGGACCGCAAACGCCGCGAGGCCGCCGAGACCCGCAACCAGGCCGAGCAACTCGTCTACCAGACCGAGAGGTTCCTGCGCGACAACCATGACCGCGTTCCCGCCGACACACGCGGCGAGGTGGAGACGGCCGTCGCGGAACTGAAGACCCTGCTGGAACAGAGCGCGGACACCAGCGCCCTGCGCACCGGCGTGGAGAAACTCGCCACCGTCAGCCAGAAGATGGGGCAGGCCATGTACGCGTCCGCCTCCGCGGGCGGCCGGGCCACACAGGAGAACGAGACCCCGGCCGACACCGAGGGCGTGGTCGACGCGGAGATCGTGGACGACGAACCCGGCGGCAAGGACGGAGCCGCCTGACGCCTGCCCGGCAGGTCGCGCCCGCGGGCGCGACCGAGGTGTGGAGGACCGGCCCGCAGTGGTGGACGGCCGAGCGGCGGGGGGAGCGTCTGCTCGCAGACCATGGCGAACTCGGGAACGCACCTGCCCACGGACCCGTGCGGGTCATCCGGCCGACCGGCCACGGCTCGCCGCAGCCGCCCGGCCGCCCGTACGGGTCGTCCCGGACCGACGGCGCCGCTTGCGAAGATCAGCGCTTGACCGCCACCCCCGCATACACCGGCACGACCCCCTCCGCCTGGGCTGCCACGTCCACCGGCTCCGGGCGCCAGCCGTACACCGGGATGACGCCGGGTCCGAGCAGCTCCAGGCCGTCGAAGAAGCGAGAGAACTCGGGCAGTGTGCGGGGGTGGAACGGCGTGCCGCTGCGGCGGAACAGCTCGGCCGCTTTCGCCACCCCCCCGGGGCTGAGGTCCTGGGTGACCTGGGACAGGATCAGGAAGCTGCCCGGGGCGAGCTCGTCGACGTACCGCTCGACCAGCCCGAACACGCCGTCCTCCTGGTCACCCAGGTAGTGGGTGAGTGCCACCAGGGACAGCGAGACCGGGCGGCCGAAGTCCAGGGACTCACCCGCCAGCCGCAGGATGGTGTCCGGGTCACGGACGTCGGCGTGGATGTAGTCCGTGCCGCCCTCGGCGGAGCCGCGCAGCAGGGCCTCCGCGTGCCGCAGCACGATCGGGTCGTTGTCCGCGTACACCACCCTGGACTCCGGTGCCACGCCCTGGGCGATCTGGTGCAGATTGGGCTCGGTCGGGATGCCGGTCCCGATGTCGAGGAACTGCCGCACCCCCGCCTCGGCCGCCGTGCGGACGGCCCGGTGCATGAACCGGCGGTTGGCACGCGCCCCGCGCACGACCGTGCCGTCCACGGCGAGGATCTTCCGCGCCAGTTCCTCGTCCACCGGGTAGTTGTCCTTGCCGCCCAGCCACCAGTCGTACACCCGGGCGGGATGCGGACGGCTGGTGTCGACGGGCATGGGCGTGGCATCGCGTGCGGTCATACGGCTGTTCCCCCAGGGATCGGTCCGGTCAGGGCGTCACAAGGTCGTGCGGAGTTCCCGCAGCAGGGTCTGTGTGCGCTGTGCCGAGGCGGCGCGGGCCGTCATGTGGTCCAGCACCTCCAGGTGCGCGGCCACCTCGCGGCGGGAGTCCAGGTACAGGGCGCCGGTCAGATACTCGGTGAACACCATGTCCGGCAGCTCCGGCTCCGCGAACCGGAACAGCGTGAACGGCGCGTACGTCCCCGGATGCGGGCCCGCCGCGAACTCGGCGAGCTGGAGGGTGACCCGGTCCCGCCCGGCGAACTCCAGCAGCCGGTCCACCTGTTCGCGCATCACCTCGGCGCGCGTGCTCACCGGGCGCCTGAGCACCGTCTCGTCCATGATCACCCATAGGTGGGGCGGGTCGTCGCCCTCCAGCAGCCGCTGTCGTTCCATGCGCAGCGACACATGCCGTTCCACGCTCTCGGGCGAGGTCTGCCCGATCGTCCCGGCCTCCAGCACCGCGCGCGCGTAGTCCTCGGTCTGCAGCAGACCGGGTATGAAGTGCGGCTCGTAGGAGCGGATGATCCGGGCGGCGCCCTCCAGGCTGACGTAGAGGCTGAACCAGTCCGGGAGCACGTCGTGGAAGCGCTGCCACCAGCCCGGCTGGTTCGCCTCCTCGGCCAGCCGCACGAACGCGCCCGACTCCTCCTCGGCCACCCCGTAGGTGTCCAGCAGCACCTGCACGTACGGGATCTTCAGGGCGACCTCGGCCATCTCCATCCGCCGTACGGTCGCCGACGCCACCCTGAGGACCTTGGCGGCCTCCTCCCGGCTCAGGCCCGACGCCTCGCGCAGTTCCTGCAACCGTTTGCCGAGCACCACCTGGCCCACGGTGGGCGCAGCCCGCCGCTCACTCACGCCACGCCCTCCCCTACGCGCCGAAGTACCCGCGCAGTCTGCCACGTGATCTCCTCTCGCACACGGGTCCGAGGGGATTCCTGCGGCGGGAGCCGTCAAACCGCCAGAGTCTGCAGGTACTTGGCGGTCGCCGGGTCCGCCGGCAGGAACGTCTCGATGGCGAGCTCGGCGACCGTGACGTCCATCGGCGTGTTGAACGTGGAGATCGACGACACGAACGACAGGACCCGGCCGTCATGCTCGACGAGCAGTGGCAGCGCGAAGTACGGGACGGGCTCGGCGGGATCGTCACCCGGCGCGTCCTTGGGCACCGGGTACGCGGCCACCTCCTCGTACAGGGCGCGCAGTTGGTCCGAGCGCTGCAGGGCGATCTGCCGCTCCATCTGCGCCAGCAGATGCCCCCGCCACTCGCGCAGATTGCGGATGCGCGGCGCGAGACCCTCCGGATGCAGGGTCAGCCGCATCGAGTTCGGAGGCGACAGCAGTGTCTCCGGCACGCCGTCGAGCAGCATCCTGATGCCCCGGTTCGCGGCCACGACCGTGTAAGCGGCGTCGACCACCAGTGCCGGATAGGGCTCGTAGCCCTGGATGAGGCGCTCCATGCCGTCGCGCAGCGCGTCCAGCGCCGGGTCGTCCAGCGGGGTCTCCGGATAGCGCGGGGCGTAACCGGCGGCCAGCAGCAGCGCGTTGCGCTCGCGCACCGGCACGTCGAGATGTTCGGCGAGCCGCAGCACCATCTCCTCGCTCGGCCGGGACCGGCCGGTCTCGATGAAGCTGATGTGCCGGGCCGAGGAGTCGGCGCGCAGCGCCAGCTCCAGCTGGGAGATCCGGCGCCGCTCCCGCCAGGCGCGCAGCAGCGGGCCGACGCCCTTGTCGACGGCGGAGGCGGTGGCGGACGCGGAGGGACCGGAAGCGACAATGGCCATACGTCCGACCGTAGTCGAGGAGTTGCTTCAGTTGCGCATGAACGAGCTCTGGTCGAAGCCGTGGCAACGGATCTCGTCCCCCCAGGCGTCCCTTCAGACCGCGGCCGTGTACCGGGCCAGGGTGCGCGGCTGTCTCCTCGGTGGCGCGCTCGGTGACGCGCTCGGCTACCCCGTGGAGTTCTCCTCCCTGGACCGGATCCGCGCCGCCCACGGCGCGCGCGGCGTCACCGGTCTCGTCCCCGGCGCGTACGGCGCGATCGGTCTGATCAGCGACGACACCCAGATGACCCTGTTCACCGTCGAGGCCCTGATCCAGGCGCACGCGCGGCAGCGCGAGAAGGGCATCGGCGGCGCCTGGCCCCTGCTGCTGCGTCAGGCGTACGAGCGCTGGCTGGAAACCCAGTCGAAGCCCGGCCCCGAGCAGCCGGAACCGCAGCCCGGCGCACCGGCCGGCGGCCTGGTCACCGAGGCCTGGCTGTACGCGCGCCGCGCCCCCGGCAACGCCTGCCTGTCCGGCGTGGCCCAGATGTACGCGCCCGACCCGGCGCTCCCGCTGGACGGCACACCGGGCGAGGTCAACCCCGACTCCAAGGGCTGCGGCACCGTCATGCGCTCGGCCCCCTTCGGCCTGGTGGCCCCCGCCGAGGAGGCCTTCGCCATGGCCGCGCGCGGCGCGCAGATCACCCACGGCCACCCCACCGGCTACTACGCGGCCGGCGCGCTCGCCGCGATCGTGGCGCACCTGGTCTCCGGGGAGTCCCTGGAAGGTGCCGTACTGCGCACGCTGCGGCTGCTGGAGCGGCACCCCGGCCACGCGGAGACCACGGACGCGCTGCGCGCCGCCCTGGACCTCGCGGCCGACGGGGCGCCGACGGCCGAGCGGGTGGAGTCCCTCGGCGCCGGCTGGGTCGCCGAGGAGGCCCTCGCCATCGGCGTCTACTGCGCGCTCGCCGAGCCCGCTGCCGAGCAGGCCCTGCTGCTGGCCGTCAACCACTCGGGCGACAGCGACTCCACCGGCTCGATCTGCGGCAACCTGCTCGGCACACGGTACGGCGACACCGGCCTGCCGCACGTCTGGGTGGCCCGGGTGGAGGGCCGGGACCGGATCGCCGCGCTGGCCGACGACCTCGCGGCGGAGTGCGCACAAGGCTGACGCGCCCGGCCCTGTGGTGGAGTGAGCGCCCGGCCGACGTGGCAGGCTGAACCCGTACCCCGCCTTCCCGCCGCCTCGAAGGGAGACCCGGCCATGGCCGTCGAACCGCTGTCGCAGAAGGAGATCGAGGACCGGCTCGCCGAGCTGCCCGGCTGGTCGGTCGACGACGGCCGGCTCACCCGCTCCTACCGCCTCGGCTCGCATGTCGCGGCGGCGGCGCTGGTCATGCACATCGCCGCCGTCCAGGACGAACTGGACCACCACTCCGACCTCACCCTCGGCTACAACACCGTCTCCCTCAGCGTGAACACCCACAGTGCGGGCGGCGCCGTCACCGAGAAGGACTTCGATCTCGCCCGCAGGGTGGAGGACATCGCCCCAGGCCACGGCACACACTGAGGGGCGTGCTCGACTACGACAAAGAAGCGGACGCCTACGACGCGTCCCGGGGCGGCGAGGCCCGCGCCGCAGCGGCCACCGAGGCGATCCTCGGCCTGATCCCCGACGGTCCGGGCCGTCTCCTCGACGTCGCCTGCGGCACCGGCATAGTCACCCGCCGGCTGGCCGCCGGCCGTCCCGCGCTGCGGGTGACGGGCGCGGACCTGACCCCCGCCATGGTCCGCATGGCGGGGGGCCGGCTGCCGGGTGCGGTCGTCCGGGCCGACAGCCGCCGCCTGCCGTTCCGTACCGGCACCTTCCAGGCGGTCACCGGCATCTGGCTGCTGCACCTGCTCCAGGACGCCGCGGACGTCCGTGCGATCGTCGCCGAGTGCGCCCGGGTGCTGCGGCCCGGCGGGGTCTTCGTCACCACCGTCGACAAGGCCGCGGCGCACGACGTCGGCAGCGACATCGACGCCGTCCTCGCCGCCCGTCCGCGCCGCCCCGCGCAGGACGCCGCCGCCACCGTCACCGCGCACGCCGTACGGCACGGGCTCCGGCCGGCCGGCGAGACCACGTTCCCCGGCGTCGGCCAGGGCCGCAGCCCCCGAGCCACCATCGCCGACCTGCGCCGCGGCTGGTTCACCCAGCTGCCACCGGGCGAGCCGCACACCGAGGAGTTCGCCGCGCGCCTGTCCCGCCTCCCGGACCAGGACCGCCCCCGCCCGGACCCCGTCTTCCAGGTGCGGGCCTTCACCAAGCCCACAGGCCACTGAGGACCGCAACTCCGAGCGGTTCACGACTGTTTGACGGCCCTTCACTTCAGCGGACCTGAAGACCTCGGGGCGGCCCCCTACGCTCCTACCTGCCCGAGCAAAGACGACCGCCTGAGCAGTAGACAACCCCCCGCGCTGTCCTGACCGCTCCCACAGGAGGTCCACCATGTCCTTGCTGTCCCGCATCAAGCGCTCGCGCCGGGCGCTCCCCCTCGTCACCGCCCTCCCCGCCGCCCTGTTCGGAGTCTGGGCCGCCGCCCCGGCCGCCCAGGCCGCCACTCTCCCCGCCCCCGATCACGTGGTCGTCGTGGTCTTCGAGAACCACTCCTACGAGCAGGTCATCGGCAGCTCCAGCGCCCCGTACCTGAACAACACCCTGAAGGCCGGCGGCGGCAACCTCACCAACTCGTTCGCCATCACCCACCCCAGCCAGCCGAACTACCTGGACCTGTTCTCCGGGAACAACCAGGGCATCACCAACGACAACTGCTACACCCCGCAGTTCAGCAGCGCCGCGAACCTCGGCTCCGAGCTCATCGCCGCCGGCAAGACGTGGGGCAGCTACAACGAGGGTCTTCCCTCCCAGGGCTCCACGGTGTGCACCAACTCCGCCACCAAGTACGCCCGCAAGCACAACCCGTGGTTCGCCTTCAACAACGTCCCGCTGACCACGGCGCACACCTTCACGCAGTTCCCGACGGACTACACGACCCTGCCCAAGGAGTCGTTCGTCGTCCCGAACCTGTGCAACGACATGCACGACTGCTCCATCAGCACAGGTGACACCTGGCTGCAGAACAACCTCGGCGCCTATGCCACCTGGGCCAAGACACACAACAGCATCCTCGCCGTCACCTTCGACGAGGACGACAGTTCGCACAGCAACCACATCGCCACCGTGTTCTACGGTGCGCACGTCGCGCCGGGCAGCTCCACCTCGACGCACTACAACCACTACGACACGCTGCGCACCCTCGAAGACCTGGCCGGGCTGACCACCCATGCCGGAGCCGCGGCCAACGCCTCCGACATCAGCGGCATCTGGAACTGACCTCGGCAGGACCGCCGCCTCCCGGGCGGCGGTCCGTCCAAGTCCTCAGCCGGGGGCCGCTCCAGATCCTTCCAGGTGCCGGGATCGTCTTCTTTTTGCGGCACCGGCAACGAAACTGGCGTCACCTCGTGCGCCGTCGCACTCTGGCCGCATCCGAGCGAGAGGCTGAGCGACATGGCACACGCCCCCCAGGCCCACCACCACGGGCACCCCACACAGCACGGCCACGGTCACACCCACGGGCACGCCCACGGCGGCGACGTCGACTGGGCCGCGTTGGCGGCGCTCCTGGATGCGGAGGCCGAGGTGTCCGCCCCCGCGTACGCGCGCGCCCTGGCCTGGCTGGGCAAGGAAGTGACCGAGCCGGGACTGATCGTGGACGCGGGCAGCGGGCCCGGAGTGATCGCCTGCCTGATGGCGGAGACGTTCCCCGGCGCGCGGGTGGTCGCCGCCGACGCCTCCGAACCGCTTCTGGAGCGCGCCCGGGACCGGGCCGCCCGCCTGGGCTTTGCCGACCGCTTCGACACCCTCATCGGCGAACTGCCGCAATCCCTGGCCGGGTTGGAGTATCCGGCGGACCTGCTGTGGGCCAGCCGCAGCCTGCACCACCTCGGCGACCAGAGGGCCGCGCTCGCCGCGTTCGGCGCCCGGCTCGCTCCCGGCGGCACCCTGGCCATCCTGGAGGGCGGCCTGCACGTCCGCTATCTGCCCCGCGAGATCGGCTTCGGCCGTCCCGGACTGCAGGCCCGTCTCGACGTGGCCCAGGAGGACCGCTTCGCGCGGATGCGCGCCGAGCTGCCCGGCGCGGTCGCCGAGACCGAGGACTGGCCCGCCCTCCTGGCCGCGGCCGGCCTGAAGCACACGGGCACCCGCAGCTTCCTCCTCGACATCCCCGCCCCGGTACCGGACCGGGTCCGTGCCTTCGTCGTCGGCGCGCTGACCCGCACCCGGGACATCCACGCCGACGCCCTGGACGCCGAGGACCGGACCACCCTCGACCGCCTCCTCGACCCCACCGACCCCGGCAGCCTCCACCGGCGCCCCGACGTCTTCGTACTGGCGGCCCATACGGTGCACCGGGCGGTACGGCCGGTGTGACCGGGCGCGGGGCCGCTGCCGCCGACGGCGCTTGACTTCGAGAGTTCTCCAAGTGATGGAATCCCGGTCTCACCGACACACAGGGGGACCGCACATGAACGACTCTCCGGTCGCACTCGTCACCGGCGGCGCCACCGGCATCGGCGCCGCCGTCGCCCGGCAGTTGCTGGCCGCCGGCCACCGGGTCACGGTCACCGGCCGTACGGAGGCCCGGCTGCGGGACTTCGCCGAGGGCCTCGGCAATCCCGAGGAGCTGCTGACGGTCGCCGGTAACGCGGCGGTGTTCGACGACATACAGGATGCCGTCGACCGTACGCTCAAGGCATACGGCCGACTGGACACCGTCGTCGCCAACGCCGGCTTCGCCACCCATGACACCGTCGCCGAGGGCGACCCGGCCGGCTGGACCGAGATGGTGCTGACCAACGTCCTCGGTCCGGTTTTGCTCATCCGGGCCTCAGTGGAGGCGCTGAAGGAGTCGCGCGGCCGGATCGTCCTCGTCGGCAGCGTCGCCGGGTTCGTGAACACCCCGGGCAACATCTACGGCGCCACCAAGTGGGCGGTCACCGGGCTCGCCGAGAACACCCGGCGTCAGGTCACGGAGTTCGGGATCGGTGTGACGCTGGTCGCCCCCGGCCGGGTGGAGACCCCGTTCTGGGACGGGCTCGGCAGCCTGCCGCCGGGACACCTGCTGACCGCCGACCAGATCGCCGACTCGGTGGTCTGGGCGATCCGGCAGCCGGCCGGGGTCGACGTCAACACCGTGGTCGTACGCCCGCTGGGTCAGCCCAACTGACGTAAGGCGCCGGTTAGTTGTTTGCGAGGAACTGCTTGGCCAGCTGGTCGCCGAGAGAGACCGCGGCGCTGTGGCTCTCGATGGGGGAGACCCTGGAGTTCTTGAACAGGATGTAGGTCACGCCCGAGTCGGCGCCGCCGGTCTTCGGGTCCGGATCGATGCCGAGTGCCTTGGCGGTGGCGTACGACGCCTCGCCGATGATCTTCGTGGGGCCGGTGTCGCCGACGACGGCGTACTCGACCTTGTTGTTGTAGATGACGGCGACCACGCCACCGCCCTTGATGCCGGCGCTGGAGTAGTTCCAGATGCCGCTGGAGCTGGGGACGACGATGTACGGGAGCGATTCCGCCTTCAGCGGCTTGCCGTCGGACTGGTGGAAGGCGGTGTCGTCCTGGTACCAGGGGTCGCGGTTCTCGTTGCAGTTGGTGGTGCGCTGGCCGTCGCAGTCGATGTCCATGTCGGCTTTCCAGAACACCGCGCCGTTCTTGCCGCACACGGGGACCGTGGCCGACGTCTCGTCGTCGGTCTTGTACTTGCCGTTCGATATCTGCGAACAGGACTTCACCTTGGCGAGCAGATCTGCCGCACTGACCGAGCCCTCCTGGGCGGAGGCCGGAGCGGTCCGCGTCGCCGAGCCGGCGGACGCGTGCGCGGGCAGCACCCCGGCGGCGAGCAGGGCGGCCCCGGAGGCCGCGGCAAGGGTCAGGGTTCGAAGGCGCACTGTGGGGCCCTTCTGTTAGGAAAGTTTCCTTACCAGGTGCCGTACACGGTGGACCCGTCTGCATGTCCTCGTCAAGTCTCCAGTTGCGGGCTCCCGAAAGCTGTGCGTATTGCGGTGATTTGAGACCGTGGCAAAACTGAAGGGGACGACTTTTCCGGATATGTCTGCCGCGTTGGTCGGCAGGGTCGCCGCTCCGGGAGGCGAGGCGCATGTTCGTACGCACGGTGTACGCGACCGGCGATCCGGCGCAGCTGGGCACGGCCGTGGGGGCCCTGAACACGCGGGGGCACGACCTGCTGGAGGAACGGCCCGGCTATCGGGGCGCGGGTGTCTTCGTCGACCGTGACCTCGGCAAACTGCTCACGGTCAGCTGGTGGGAGTCCGCGGAGGCGCGCCGCAACAGCGACGAGGTGATGAGCGCCCGGAGGCCGGAGCTGCTGCAGCCCTTCGCCGGTACCGTCGCGGTCGAGAACTACGAGGCCGCCGTCTTCCACCGCGCGCACCGGCCCGTCACCGGCGGCAGGCTGCGGGTCACCCGGCTGGAGTTCGACCCGGCGGACACGGACCTCGCCGCCGACACCTTCCACGCCGGCGCGCTGCCCCGGTTGGAGGTCCTGCCCGGATTCGCCGGCGCGGCGCTCTTCCTGGACCGCGAGCGCGGCCGCGGCATGGCGGGCGTCCTCTTCGCCGACCGCGCGTCACTCGCCCTGTCCCGGTCCGCACAGGCGGCGATCCGGCGCGAGGGCGCGGCCAAGGCGCATGTCTCGGTGGTCGCCCTGGAGGAGTTCGAGGTCCTTCACGCGGACGTGCGGGGCGACTGAGCGGGCCGGTGGGGGGTGGGCGCGTAGCCGGCCGGGGCGCCGGGGTGGGCGCGGGCGGTTCTGCGCGGGCCGGGGTATGGGCTGGTGCGGGGTGCGGGGTGCGGGGTGCGGGGTGCGGGGTGCGGGGTGCGGGGTGCGGGGTGGCTGGGCGCGCCGACGCGTGGGGTGGCTGAGTTCGCCGATGCGTGGGGTGGCTGAGCCCGCCAACGTGCGGGCGCGTGGTCGGCCGGGCGCCGGGGTGGCCGCGGGCGGGTCTGCGTGGGCCGGGGTATGGGCGGGTGCGGGGTGCGGGGTGCGGGGTGGCTGGGCGCGCCGATGCGTGGGGTGGCTGAGCCCGCCGACGTGCGGGGTGACTGGGCGCCCCCGTGCGTGGGGTGACTGGGCAGCGCCGATGCGTGGGGTGGCTGAGCCCGCCGACGCGTGGGCGCGCGCCCGGCCGGGGCGCCGGGGTGGGCGCGGCCGGGTCTGCGTGGGACCGGGGATGAGCTGGCGCGGGGCGCAGGGCGCGGGGCGCGGTGGTGCGGGTGCATGGCCGACAGGGGGCCCGGGTGTCGGGTTGAGTGCGGTCGGATCTGTGCGGGGCCGCAGTCCGGAACGGCGTGGGCGCAAGGCGCCGGGTTGGGGTCGGCGCGCATGGGTCGCGAGCCGTACTGGGGCTGAGGCGCCGCAGGTCACGCGCATGGCGCGCCGGGCGGCGCCCCCGGACCGCGCACGGCCGCCCGCCCCGCCGCCCGGACGGGACGCGCGGCCGTGTGGTGCGCGGTGGGTGTCGGGCCGGTCCCTTCCCAAGGTGCCGGGGGCAGCTCGTAGCCAGGGCGACGGGGGTCAACCCATGCCGGAAGTGATGGGTGTCAGCCCATGCCGAACGTGGCCGGGTCGGGGCCCAGGCGCCGGTCCTCGTTGAGCGCGCTGATCGCCGCGAGGTCCTCGCCGTCCAGGCTGAAGCCGAAGACCTCGATGTTCTCCTTGATCCGGGACGGGGTCACGGACTTCGGGATCGCGATGTTGCCGAGCTGGATGTGCCAGCGCAGCACCACCTGGGCCGGAGTGCGGCCGTGCTTCTGCGCGATGGCGACGATCGCCGGCACCTCCAGCAGGCCCTTGCCCTGGCCGAGCGGCGACCAGGCCTCGGTCGCGATGCCCTGCTCGGCGTGGAACTCGCGGGCGGCGTGCTGCTGCAGATGCGGATGCAGCTCGATCTGGTTGACCGCCGGGATGACGGAGGTCTCGGCGATCAGCCGCTCCAGGTGCTCGGGAAGGAAGTTGGACACGCCGATGGCGCGGACCCGCTCGTCGGCGAGCAGCTTCTCGAACGCCTTGTAGCTGTCGGTGGACGTGCCGCGGGCCGGCAGCGGCCAGTGGATCAGGTACAGGTCGAGGTAGTCGAGACCCAGCTTCTGCAGCGACGCGTCGAAGGCGCGCAGCGTGGCGTCGTACCCATGGTCGCTGTTCCAGAGCTTGGTGGTGACGAAGATGTCCTCGCGGGGCAGTCCGGAGGCGGCGATCGCCTTGCCGGTGCCCTCTTCGTTGCCGTAGATGGCCGCGGTGTCGATGCTGCGGTACCCGGCCTCCAGCGCCGTGGCGACGGCCCGCTCGGCCTCGTCGTCCGGCACCTGCCACACGCCGTAGCCCAGCTGGGGCATCTCGACGCCGTTGTTGAGGATGATCGGGGGGACCTTGCTGCTCACGAGCCTCGTGATCCTTAGGTTGTCGACAAGTGGTACTCCATGGTCAACGATCACGCGCCGCGGCGCATTCCTTACGGCACGAACCGCCTCGACTGACCGGTCAGTCAGTTCCCGGAGCGGAGATTGGCCGGAAACGCATCCGACGTTTTCGGTCCGGACCATTGACCGGAGCCCTTCGTCCCGCGACTCTGTATCGCGCCACCGGACGTGTCACTGAACCCGGTGCATGCATGTGAACGCGCCCTGACCAGGCCCCGTCTTCACTCCGGCTCCCTTCTGAGACTCCCCACCCTCAGGAAAGCGGGTACGCACCCATGAACGAGAACCCTTCGCAGTCTGTCCCGACGCACCACACCGCCCCCCAGACATCCGATGAAAAGGTCTGGAAAAGCCCTGGTTACCACATCGTGGAGACCGCGCTGGAGGTGACCGCGTACGCGCTGGCCGACCGGCGTCCGCCCGAGCCGCCCCCGGCCGCATGACCGCGGCACCACCGGAGCTCGACGGCCGCGCCGCCTGGCCGGCCGCCGAGTTCACCGAGCGGCTGCGCGCGGTCACCGCGACGCGCTACCACGACCGGCACCCCTTCAACCAGCGGATGCACCGCGGCGAACTGACCCCCGCGGAACTGCGCCGCTGGATCGCCGCCCGCTTCCACTACCAGCGGCACATCCCCGTCAAGGACGCGCTGATCCTCGCCAAGCTCGACCGGCCCGAGGAGCGCCGCGCCTGGCTGCGCCGCATCCACGACCAGGACGGTACCGACACCGACTCCCTGGAGGGCGGCGGCATCGAGCGCTGGCTGCGGCTGGGCGAGGCGGCCGGCCTCGCCCGCGAGGAGCTGTGGGACACCGCCCGGGTGCCGCCCGCGGTGCGGTTCGCGGTGGAGGGGTACGTCACCTTCTGCCGGCGGCGCCCGCTGCTGGACGCGGTCGCGGCCTCGCTGACCGAGCTGTCCGCCCCGGATCTGATGCGCACTCGCATCGCCGCCTTCGAACGCCACTACCCGTGGATCGACCCGGCGGGCCTCGCCTACTTCCGCACCCGCGTCACCCAGGGCGCCCGGGACGCCGAACAGGCCCTGGCCCTGGTCCTCGCCCGGGCTCGCACCCGCGAGGAGCAGGAACGGGCTGTCGGGGCACTGGAGTTCAAGTGCGAGGTGCTGTGGGCCCTGCTGGACGCGGTGGACCGGAGCGAGCCATGACAGCGGCGCCGTCGGCCTCACTCGCCATGTCATGGCGGCCCGTCCTCGCCCGAGGGGTGGTGCTGCGCCGCGACCCGGTGCGGGACGCCGACCTGTTGCTGCTGCCGGAGCGGGTGGTGGTGCTCGACGGCAGTGCGGGCGGTGTGCTCCGGCTGTGCGACGGGGTGCGGGACGTGGCCGCCGTCGTCGCCGAGCTGGCCGTACGCCATCCCGCCGCGCCCGTCGCCGCCGAAGTCCCGGAGTTCCTCGGCCGGTTACGCAAGGAGGGCTGGCTCAGATGACCGCGCCTCCCGATCCTCCCTGGGCCCTGCTCGCCGAACTCACCCACGCCTGCCCACTGCGCTGCGGCTACTGCTCCAACCCACTCGAACTGGTCGGCCGGTCAGCCGAGTTGTCCACGGACCAGTGGTCGGAGGTCTTCCGGCAGGCGGGCGCCCTCGGCGTCGTCCACACCCATCTGTCCGGCGGCGAGCCGCTGCTGCGGCGGGACCTGCCCGACCTGGTGGCCGCCGCCGACGGCGCGGGTCTGTACACCCAGCTCGTCACCAGTGGGGTGGGTCTCGGTGCGCGGCGGCTGGCCGAGCTGACCGGGGCCGGGCTGCGCAGTGTGCAGCTGTCGGTGCAGCATGCGGACCGTGCTGCCGCCGAACGCATCGCGGGGGCAAGGTCCTTCACGGCGAAGGAGCGCGCCGCCCGGCTGATCCGCGAGGCCGGACTGCCTCTGGGGCTGAACGCCGTGCTGCACCGCGGCAACCTGGACGACCTCGACGGCCTGATCCGGCTCGCGCTCGACTGGGGCGCCGACCGGATCGAGCTGGCGAACACCCAGTACCACGGCTGGGCGGCCCGCAACCGCGCCGCGCTGCTGCCCACACCCGCCCAGATCGAACGCGCCCGCGCCCGAGTGGCCCACTGGCGTGAACGTCTGGGCCAGTCACTGGAGTTGGTGTGGGTGGCACCCGACCTGCTGGACGCCACCGCGAAGCCCTGCATGGGCGGCTGGGGTGCCGTCTCGCTCACCGTGGCCCCGGACGGCACGGTGCTGCCATGCCCCGCGGCCGGCACCCTGCCCGGCTTGGACCGGCCGAACGTGACGAACCGCGAACTGGCCTGGATCTGGCGGGACTCGAGATCCTTCAACGCCTTCCGGGGCGAGTCCTGGATGCCCGAACCGTGCCGCGGCTGCGCCCTGCGCACGGCCGACCACGGCGGCTGCCGCTGCCAGGCATACGCCCTGACCGGCGACGCCACCCGCACCGACCCCGCCTGCCGGCACGCCCCGGACCGCCACCTCGTCGACGCGGCGGTGCTCGGCGCCGCCCGCGCCCCGCACTCGCCCGCGTACGCCTACCGAGAAGGACCACCGTGATGACGCCGACGCCCGCGGGCGGCGCCGTCCGGCGGCGTCACCCGCACGGACTCAGTCTGTCGGCACGCCCGGGACAGTCACCTCGTGGACGCGGCGGTGTTCGGCGTCGCCCGCGCCCCCGCACCTACCCGCGTACGCCTGCCGAGCGGGAGGCCGTTGAGACGCCGGCGCCCGCGGGCGGCGCCGTCCGGCGGCGTCACCCGCACGGACTCAGTCTGCCGGCACGCACGGAACCGCCGGCCACCTCGCCGATAACGCGGTGCGCGGCGTCGCCCTCGCCCCGGATCCGCCCGCGTACGCCTACCGAGAAGGAGCACCGTGAGACGCCGACGCCTGCGGGCGGCGCTGACCGCCGCCGCACTCACCATCGTCACCCTGGCCGCGCTGCCCGCCGCCGTACCCCCGGCGAACGCCGCCCCCGCCTTCACCCGTCCCGTTCCCACCGGCGCGCCCGCCCTGACCCGTCCAGTCCCGGCCGCCGCCCTCACCCGTCCGGACCCCGCCGCCGCCCGTGACTGGTCCGCGGCCGTCGTCGACTCCACCATGGCGCGCTACACGCCGGTCAACATCGGCGGCTGGTCGTACCCCGTGGGCCTGTACCTCTACGGTCAGTACCTCGTCTACCGGCGCACCCACGACCCGCGCCTGCTGTCGTACATCAAGGCCTACGTCGACCGGTTCGTGCGCAGCGACGGCACGATCGACCAGTCCTTCAACAGCCTCGACAGCATGCAGGCGGGCCGGCTGCTGGTGATCCTGCACCACGAGACGGGCCAGGACCGCTACCGCAAGGCCGCGCAGCGGATCCGCGACCGCCTGAACAGCTATCCGCGCACCTCCGACGGCGGCTTCTGGCACGCCGACACCAGCAGCCGGGCGCACCAACTGTGGGCGGACGGCGCCTACATGGTGAACCCGTTCCTGGTCGAATACGGCAGGGAGTTCGGCGACGGCGCGTACACGAACGACGAGGCCGCCAGGCAGCTGTCCGTCTACGGCGGTCATCTCCAGGTGGCAAACGGCCTGTTGCGGCACGCCTACGACCAGTCCAGGTCGGCGAGCTGGGCCGACCCGGCCACCGGACTCGCCCCGGAGCACTGGTGCCGTGCCGTCGGCTGGTACGCAATGGCGCTGGTCGACGTCCTCGACGCGATCCCCGCCGACCAGCCTCGGCGTCCCCAACTCCTCCAGACATTGGGCAAGTTGGCCACCGCGCTGGAGAAGTACCAGGACCCGGCGTCCGGGCGCTGGTTCCAGGTGATGGACAAGGGCTCCCGGCCGGACAACTGGACCGAGACCTCCTGCTCCAGCATGCTCACCTACGCCCTCTCCCGCGGCGTCCAACAGGGCTATCTGGACCCGCACTTCAACGCGGTCGCCCGACGTGGCCACCAAGGCGTGCTGGCCCGGCTGTCGGTCGGCGCGGACGGCCGTACGAACCTGGCCGACATCTCCGTCGGCACCAACGTCGGCGACTACGCGTACTACGTCGGCCGCACCCGGGCCACCAACGACTTCCACGGGCTCGGAGCCTTCCTGATCATGAACGAGCAACTGCGAGGTGATTGAGTGTCATGAGCACGTCCAGAAGGACCGTACTCGGTGCCGCGCTCGGCGGCGCCGCCGCGGCCGTGACCGGCCTGCCGGCCACCGAGGCCCACGCCGCCTCCTGGCAGCTGAAGTGGTCACCGTCCGCGCGCACCGACGGGCTCGGCGCCTTCGAGACCGTCGAGGACGACCGCGCGCACTCCCACCCCGCCGGCCATCCGCACATCTACGCCACCGGCGACAACTGGCGCTTCAACATCCACACGGTCGACCGGGACACCTCCACCGACCGCCAGCGCCAGGAGGTCACCGGCCTGCGCACCGGCGCCGACACCTACCTGAACTGGACCGAGGGCCAGACCTGGCGGGTCACGTACTCGATGTACATCCCGAGCACCCTGAAGGCGACGACGACCTTCACGCACATCATGCAGATGAAGCAGCCCGGCACCGGCACCTCCCCGATCGTCGTGCAGTCGCTGCGGCGGGTGAACGGAGTGCAGACCATCGAACTGCGGCTCGCCATCGACGACATCCTCGTCGGCCGTACGAATCTCGGCCCGCTGCACGACACATGGACCGACGTCGACTTCCAGATCAAGGTCGGCAACGGCACGGCCGGTTCCGTCCGCTGGATCCTCAAGAGCGGCTCCACGACCGTCATCGACAAGTCGAAGTCCGGTGTCGACACCTTCCTCGCCGACCGGGTGCGCCCGAAGTGGGGCATCTACCGCTCCCTCGGCGACACCTCCGGATCCCTGCAGGACACCTACCTGCTGCTCACCAACCTGCGCGGCTACCAACTCGCCTAGAGGAGCCGGTCTCATGAAACCCCTCATCGCCGACCCGAGACGCGCGGCGGCGATCGTGCTGTTCGTCCTCGCCGTCGTCCTCGGCCTCACCCAGCCCGCCGCCCTCGCGGCCCCGCACCCCGCCACGCCACCCCGGGCAACCGTGTACGACGTGCGCGACTACGGCGCCAAGGGCGACGGCTCGACCAATGACACCCCCGCCATCGACAAGGCCATCACCGCGGCCAACGCGGCGGGCGGCGGCACCGTCCACTTCCCGGCCGGCACCTACAAGTCCAAGAACACCATCCACATGAAAAGCCATGTGACGCTCCAGCTCGACAAGGGCGCCACCCTCCAGGGCTCCTCCGCCGGCACCTACGACCCGCCCGAGTCCAACCCGAACGACAGGTACCAGGACTACGGGCACAGCCACTTCCACAACGCGATGATCTACGGCGACCGGCTGACCGACATCGGCTTCACCGGCGGCGGGGTCATCGACGGCGCCGGCAACCTGATCACCGGCAACCCCAAGTCCGGCCAGGCCGACAAGATCCTGTCGCTGACCCGCTGCGACGGACTCCGGCTCGGCGACGGGCTCACCCTGCGCCGCGGCGGCCACTTCGCCGCCCTGATCAACGGCTGCACGAACGTCGTCTCCGACCATCTGACCATCGACACCGCGAGCGACCGCGACGGCTGGAACGTCATCTCCACGACCAACGCGACGATCACCAACGCGCACATCGCGGCCAACGACGACGCCCTGGTCTTCAAGAGCGACTACGCCCTCGGCGCCAAGCTTCCCAACGGCCATGTCCGCGTGAGCGATTCGGTGCTGTCGGCACGCTGCTGCAACGCCCTGATGTTCGGCTCCGAGACCTGCGGCGACTTCAGCGACTACCAGTTCGAGAAGATCCGTGTCGAGGGCGCCGACAAGTCCGGGCTCGGCATGGTCTCCATGGACGGCGCGAAGATCTCCGACGTCCACTACCGCGACATCACCATGACCAATGTGCACTCGCCGATCATGGAGAAGATCGGCACGCGCAAACGGTGCGGAAACAGTCCGGGTGTCGGATCGATCAGGGACATCACGTACGACAACATCACGGCCACCGGAAACAGCCCGTCCTTCAGCCCGACCCTGTGGGGCGAGGACGGCCACCGCATCAGCGACGTCACCTTCAACAACGTCGACATCACCGTCCCCGGCGGCAACGGCACCGTGTCCACCGGTGTGCCGGGCAACGACCCGAAGGACTACAACCCGAACAGCATCGGGACCCGGCCGGCGTACGGCTGGTATCTGCACGATGCCGACGGCGTCACCTTCACCGACAGCTCGGTGAAGTTCGCGGCGGACGACGGCCGCCCCGCCCTCATCGCCAACTCGGCGAGCGGCATCCGGCTGACCCGGTTCACCGCGCAGAAGGGCGGCAACTCGCCGCACGACCTCGGGTTCCAGTCCGTCACCGGCTACTGCGTCAGCGACAGCCACACCACCACCGGCGGCGCCCTCCGCGTCTCGGCCACCGGATCCAGCCAGAACTGCGCCGCCCCGGTCCGCCCGCGCGACGTCGAGAACCCCCGCCAGGCCTTCCTCCGCGCCTCCGTCGGCGGCCTCTTCCTGCACTGGGGGCTGCGTACCGCCCCCGCCCACACCAGCTGCACCGCCTGGGAGAAGGACGTCACCAGCGGCGGCTGGACGCCGGACTACTGGGTGAACGAGGCGCGGAAACTGCACACGCAGTACATCGTGCTGGCCACCTTCCACAGCCGGCTCGGCTACGCCCGCCCCTGGCCGTCGAAGATCCCCGGTTCCTGCTCCACCAAGCGGGACTTCCTCGGTGAGCTGATCAACGCCGCCAAGGCCAAGGGCATGAAGGTCATCCTCTACATGACCGACGACCCCCAGTGGCACGACGACGGCGGCCACGAGTGGCTCGACTCGGCCGCCTACTCCGCCTACACGGGCAAGAACATCGACCTGACCACCCGCGACGGCTTCGGGCAGTTCTCCTACGACAACTTCTTCGAGGTCATGGACCGCTACCCCGACCTCGGCGGCTTCTGGATCGACAACGACAACGCGTACTGGGAGAGCCACAACCTCTACGCGCAGATCTATCAGAAGCGCCCGAACTACACGCTCAGCAACAACAACGAAGACACGCCGATCATGGACATGATCAGCAATGAGCAGAAGACGGGGATGACGCCCGCCTACGACTATCCGCAGGCGATCTACACCGCCCAACCCCGCTTGACGGAAGCGGACTTCAAGCTGCCCTCGACCGGCGCCTGGTGGTACGACGGCTCGAACCCGACCGTCGACAAGAAGCTCACGCTCGGCCGGCTGATCACCAACGCCGGCTCCTCGGTGAAGGCGCTCATGGCGGAGACCGCCGAGCTCAACGGGAAGTTCCCGGCGAACCAGGCGGACTTCAACAACTTCGCGAATTCCTACCTCGACAAGATCTGGGAGTCCCTGCACGGCACCGAGGGCGGCGGCTACATGTACGGCGGCCTCAAACCCGGCTTCTGGAACGACGGCGCCCACGGCGTCACCACCATCGCCAAGGACGACCCGAACCGGCAGTACATCCACGTCCTGACCCCGCCGAGCACCGGCACCCTGCGCATCCGCGACAACGGTTACCGCATCGCCTCGGTCACCAACCTCCGCACCGGCGCGCCCGTTTCGTGGTCGCAGTCCGGCGGGGTGCTCACCCTCAGCGGCCTCGGCGGCTGGGACCCGTACGACACCGTCTTCAAGGTGATCACCGCGGGTCGCCAGGGCATCGCGACCGGCGTCAAGGTCACCGCCGGCGCGTCCGCGAGCGGCCATCCCGGCTCCGCCGCCGGCGACGGCGACCACCTCACCTACTGGGACAACGACAAGACGCTCCCGGTGAACCTCACCTTCGACCTCGGCACGGCGAAGAAGGTGCAGTACCTCGGGCTGAACCAGCGCGAGGACTCCGTCGCCTACGCCCGTTCCGCCACCGAACAGTCCGCACGGATCAAGGACTACAAGGTCTACCTCAGCGACGACGGCAAGAACTGGGGCAGCCCGGTGAAGACCGGCCAACTTCCCAGCGCACGCGGGATCCAGGGTATCGACCTGACCGCCGCCACGGCCCGCTACGTCCGCCTGGAGATCGACACCACCTGGGCCGCCGCCACCGACAGCACCCGCTACCAGCGGCTGCGGATCGACGAGGCCTGGATCGGCACCTCCTACGCAACCCCCGCCCCGAAGGGACGTCCATGACCCGGCTCAGAACCCTGACGATGGCGGCGGCCGGACTGCTCGTCGCCGCCGCGGTGCCCCTCACCGGCGCCGCCCACCCCGCGGCCGCCTCCGACAACGGCCAGTCCCCGCGGCCCGCCATGGGCTGGAGCAGCTGGAGCTTCGTACGCCGGCAGCCGACCGAGGCCAAGATCGAGGCACAGGCCGACGCGCTGGTCTCCGGCGGTCTGAGGAACCACGGCTTCGTCTACGTCAACCTCGACGACTTCTGGCAGAAGTGCGACGACAACGGCTTCGTCGTGGACGACTTCGGCCGCTGGGCCGTCGATACGGCCAAGTTCCCGGACGGCATCAAGGCCCTCGCCGACCACATCCACGCCAAGGGCCTGAAGTTCGGCTTCTACGTGACGCCCGGCATCGCGAAGAACGCCGTCCTCAAGAACACGCCGATCGAGGGAACCTCGTACCACGCGAAGGACATCGCGGACACCTCGAAGGCCGAGAAGAACTACAACTGCAAGAACATGTACTCCATCGACTACTCCAAGCCGGGCGCCCAGGAGTTCGTGAACTCCTGGGCCAGGCAGTTCGCCTCCTGGGGAGTCGACTACCTGAAGATCGACGGCGTGGGCAGCCAGGACGTCCCCGACGTCCGGGCCTGGGACAGGGCGCTCCGCGCCACCGGACGGCCCATCAACTTCGCGCTGTCCAACAACCTTCCGATCGCCGACGCGTCCACCTGGCGCACACTCGCCAACAGCTGGCGCACCCAGGGCGACGTGGAGTGCTACTGCGGCCCCGGCTCCAACGGCAGCGGCTATCCGCTCACCGACTGGTCCCATGTCGCCAAGCGGTTCGACTCGGCCGCGTCCTGGCAGCCGTACGCCGGCCCCGGCGGCTGGAACGACCTGGACTCCCTGGAGATCGGCAACGGCGACCAGGTGGGCCTCACGGCCGACCAGCGCCGCTCGCACCTCACGCTGTGGTCGATGGCGGCGGCCCCGCTGCTGCTCGGCACCGACCTCACCCACCTTGACCCCGTCGACAAGGCGATGCTCACCAACGACCGGCTGATCGGCGTCGACCAGGACGGGGTCGCGGCGAAACGGATCGTGAACAGCGGTGTCCAGCAGGTCTGGAGCAAGCGGGAGAGCGACGGCGACTATGTGGTGGCCCTGTTCGACACCGGAACCTCCGGCAGCGCCACGGTCACCGTGAACTGGTCCCAGGTCGGCTTCACCGGCTCCGGTGACGTCACCGACCTGTGGTCCGGCTCCCACAAGGGCACGGTCGCCGGCTCCTACCGCGCGACCCTCCGCCCCGGCGAGACCCGGCTCATCCGGGTCAGGCCCACCGCCTCCGCGCAGACGCTCGCGGCGTCCCCCGGCATGGCCGTCGCCCCGTACGAGTACCTCGGCTGGGGCGATCCGCCGGACCCGACGCAGGTGATGGCGGCGACCGGCGTCAAGTGGTTCACCCTCGCCTTCGTGCTGTCCGACGGCACCTGCAACCCCAAGTGGGACGGCAGCCGGCCGCTGACCGGCGGCAGCGACCGGTCGGCGATCGACCGCATCCGATCCGCCGGCGGCGATGTGATCGTCTCCGTCGGCGGCTGGAGCGGCGCCAAGCTGGGGGAGAAGTGCTCCAGCGCCTCCGCACTGGCCGGCGCCTATCAGAAGGTGATCAACGCCTACCGGCTGAAGGCGCTCGACATCGACATCGAGAACACCGAATGGTCGAACGCCACCGTCCGCCAGCGTGTCGTCGACGCCCTGAAGACCGTGAAGGCGAACAACCCCGGCCTGAAGACGGTCATCACCTTCGGCACCACCACCAGCGGCCCCGACGCGACCGGCGTCGACATGATCAAACGCGCGGCAAGGTCCGGCCTGGCGAACGACGTCTGGTGCGTCATGCCGTTCGACTTCGGCGGCGGCACCACGACCATGGGCACCCTCACCACCCGGGCCATGGACGGCCTCAAGGCCCGGGTCAAGGCGGCCTACGGCTACGACGACGCCACCGCCTACGCCCACATCGGCCTGTCGTCGATGAACGGCAGGACGGACGACTCCGGTGAGCGCGTCCGCGTCGCCGACTTCCGGACCATGCTCGCCTACGCCCGGCAGCACCACATCGCGCGCCTCACCTACTGGTCCGCCAACCGCGACCGCCCCTGCGGCGCCGGCACCGACGGCGACTCCTGCAGCGGCGTGTCGCAGCAGCCGTACGACTACCTCAAGGTCTTCACCCAGTACACGGGCTGAGGGAAAACAAGGGGAAACACCCATGCGTCTCAGAAGAGTTCTGCCGTACGGCCTCGCCGTGGCCCTCGCACTGCCCCTCGCCGGGCTCAGCCAGGGCACCGCCCTCGCCGCCACCGACTACCAGGCCGAGGACGCCCTGATCTCCCAGGGTGCCGTCGCCACCAACCACACCGGCTACACGGGCACCGGCTTCGTCGACTACACCAACGTCAAGGGCTCCTACGTGGAGTTCACGGTCAGCGCGGCCGCCGCCGGGCCCGCGTCGGTCACCCTGCGGTACGCCAACGGCACCACCGCCGACCGGCCGATGGACCTGTCCGTCAACGGCACCGTGGTCGCGCCCGCCGTCTCCTTCCCGGGCACGGCCGACTGGAACACCTGGGCGGCCGAATCCGTCAACGTCACCCTGAAGGCGGGCAGCAACAAGATCCGGGCGACGGCCACCACCGTGAACGGCGGCCCCAACCTCGACCGCATGAGCCTCGGCACGCCGTCCGACACCCAGGCGCCCACCCGCCCCGGGCAGCCCTCCTGCTCGGACATCGGCGAGGACCGCCTGACCCTGGCCTGGGGCGCGTCGACGGACGACGTGGGCGTCGCGGCGTACGACCTCTACGAGCACGGCAACAAGATCGGCGAGGCGGCGGGCGACGCGACCTCGAAGACACTGACCGGACTCGCCCCGAACACCACCTACGACCTCACGGTCATCGCCCGTGACGCGGCCGGCAACACCTCGCCCGCCAGCCCGGTCGTCGACTGCACCACCCGGCCCAGCTCCGACACCACACCGCCGACCGCGCCCGGCACCCTGCACACGGCCGATGTCACATCGAACACGGTCGACCTCACCTGGGGCGCCTCGACCGACGACCACGCGGTCACCGCCTACGACGTGCGCAGCGACACCACCGTCTACAAGACCGTCACCAGCGGTACGTCCACCACCCTCACCGGGCTCGCCTGCGACAGCCCGTACAGCCTGAACGTCGTCGCCCGGGACGCCGCCGGCAATGTCTCCGCGCCGAGCAACACGGTCACCTTCACCACCAGGGCCTGCGCCACCGACGGCGGTGTCCCCTCCTCCATCGCCACCCTCTCCACCGGCTGGACCATCCCCTGGGGCACCTACTGGCTGCCCGACGGACAGTCCGCCCTGGTCACCGAGCGGGACGACTTCCGGGTCTGGAAGCTGACAAAGAGCGGCACAAGGACGCAGGTGGGCACGGTCCCCAACGCCGTCACCACCAACGGCGAGGGCGGTCTGCTCGGTGTCGCCGTCGACCCCAAGTGGGAGACCGACCACTACGTGTACTTCATGCACACCGCCGCCGAGGGCAACCGGGTCGTCCGCATGGCCTACGACGGCACGACGCTCAGCGACTACAAGGTGCTGCTCCAGGGCATCAAGAAGAACCGCTACCACAACGGCGGACGCCTCGCCTTCGGCCCCGACGGCTACCTGTACGTCTCCACGGGCGAGGCCCAGCAGCCCGACCTCGCGCAGGACAAGAACTCCCTCAACGGCAAGATCCTGCGCATGACCACCGACGGCAAGCCGGCCCCCGGCAACCCCTTCGGCAACTACGTCTACTCCTTGGGCCACCGCAACCCGCAGGGCCTCGCCTTCGACCGCAACGGCAGGCTCTGGGAGGCGGAGTTCGGCAACAGCTCCAAGGACGAACTCAACCTCATCAAGCCCGGCGCGAACTACGGCTGGCCCACCTGCGAGGGCAGCTGCAACGTCGCCGGCATGACCAACCCCAAGGCCACCTGGAACGTCTCCGAGGCCTCACCGAGCGGCATCGCCATCGTCCGCAACGTGATCTACATGGCGTCCCTGCGCGGCGAACGCCTGTGGCGGATCCCCATCAACGGCGACACCGAGAGTGTGGGCACCCCGAGCGCGTACTACGTCGGCACCTACGGCCGGCTGCGTACGGTCACCAAGGTCCCGGGCGCCGACCAGCTGTGGCTGTCCACCACCAACTGCGACAACAACGGGGGTGCCGCCGACGGCTCGGACAAGATCTTCAAGGTGACGATCAGCTGACGCACCATCAGGAGTATCACGTCCGGTAGAGGGCCTCGACCTCGTTGTCGTACGCCTTCTCGATCGCCTTCCGCTTCAGCTTCAACGACGGTGTCAGCAGGCCGTGTTCCTCGGTGAACGGCTGCGCCAGTATGCGGAAGGTACGGATCGACTCGGCCTGGGAGACGAGGGTGTTGGCGGCGACCACCGCCCGCCGCACCTCCGTCTCCAGGTCCGGGTCGCGCACCAGCTGGACCGGGGTCATCCGCGGCTTTCCGCGCATCTGCAGCCAGTGCTCGACGGCCTCCTGGTCCAGGGTGACCAGGGCGGCGATGTAGGGGCGGTCGTTGCCGACGACGATGCACTGGTTGACCAGCGGATGCTCGCGGACCCGCTCCTCCAGCACCCCGGGGGAGACGCTCTTGCCGCCGGAGGTCACCAGGATCTCCTTCTTGCGGCCGGTGATGGTCAGATAGCCGTCGTCGTCGAGCGCACCGAGGTCGCCGGTGGCCAGCCAGCCGTCGTGCAGGGTCTGGTCGCTGGCCTTCGGGTTGTTCAGGTAGCCCTGGAAGACGTTTCCGCCGTAGAGCCAGATCTCCCCGTCGTCGGCGATGTGCACGGTCACGCCGGGGATGGCCTGGCCGACGGTGCCGTAGCGGGTGCGCTCGGGCGGGTTGGCGGTCGCCGCGGCCGTCGACTCGGTCAGGCCGTAGCCCTCGTAGATCTGCACACCGGCGCCCGCGAAGAACAGGCCCAGCCGGCGGTCCATCGCGGAACCGCCGGACATCGCGTTGCGGATCCGGCCGCCCATCGCCGCGCGGACCTTGGAGTACACGACCTTGTCGAAGAACTGGTGCTGCATGCGCAGCCCCGCCGACGGGCCGGGCCCGGTGCCCCACGCCTTGGCCTCCACGGCCTCCGCGTACTTCACCGCGATGTCGACCGCCTTCTCGAACGGCCCCGACTTGCCTTCCTTCTCCGCCTTCCGGCGGGCCGAGTTGAACACCTTCTCGAAGATGTACGGCACCGCGAGGATGAACGTCGGCTTGAACGCCTGCAGATCGGGCAGCAGGGCGGCGGCGTTCAGCTGCGGCTGGTGCCCGAAGCGGACCCCGCCGCGGATCGCGGCGACCTCCACCATCCGCCCGAAGACGTGCGCGAGCGGCAGGAACAGCAGGGTGGAGGCCTCGTCGTCCTTCTTGGTCTGGAACACCGGCTGCCACCGCTGGATCATCGTGTCCGCCTCGTACATGAAGTTGGCGTGTGAGAGGACACAGCCCTTGGGGCGGCCGGTGGTGCCCGAGGTGTAGATGATCGTGGCGACCGAGTCCGGGGTGACCGCCTGCCGGTGCCGGTGCACCAGCTCGTCGTCCAGATGCGCCCCGGCGTCGTACAGCTCCTGCACACAGCCCGAGTCCAGCTGCCAGAGCTGGCGCAGCTGCGGGAGCCGGTCGATGACCGTGGCGATGGTCATCGCGTGGTCCTCGTGCTCCACGATCGCCGCGGACACCTCGGCGTCGTACAGCATCCAGAAGCACTGCTCGGCCGAGGAGGTGGGGTAGACGGGCACCACCTGGGCGCCGATCGACCACAGGGCGAAGTCGAACAGGGTCCACTCGTAGCGGGTGCGGGACATGATGGCGACGCGGTCGCCGAAGCGGATACCGCGCGCGAGGAGGCCCTTGGCGAGGGCCATGACCTCGTCGCGGAACTCGGTGGAGGTCACGTCCCGCCACTGCCCGGCGGCGTCCTTGCGGCCGAGAGCGACGTGTGTCGGGTCCGTCCGGGCATGCTCGAAGACCACGTCGGCCAGACCGCCCACCGGCGGCGCCGTCGTGAGCGGCGGGTTGGTGAACTCGCGCAAACCTCGCTCCCCGATCCTCGCTGCTTGGTCATGCCCGTGACGCTCGGCACAGCGCGGTGAAAGCTACCCCACGCCGTCACCGCGCGGGAGGGGGTAGGAAACCCAGCAAACCTCACGTTTCCCCCGGGCGGTGACCGGAAAATGCCCGCACATGGGGAAGGGCCGGACATGATACTGACGGGTCAGTAAGTTTCGGTGCCGTAATCTCCACCGAATCTGTACGCGGGGATTACGGCGCACACCGTATCGATCGGCGCATACGAGGCACGGTCCGGGCCGGAAGCGGGAGGGTGGCGGGGGGCCGGCCGCGCCGTTTCCGCGCCGGGTCGAGCAGCTGACGGATCCGGTGCTGCGGCTACGGGCCTCGGCCGACCCGTCGCCGCAGCCGCTCCCCGCCCGCGAGGACGGCGGTGGCCAGCGCGTTCGCCGCTTCCTCCGCCGTGCCCCGGGGATCGGCGCATACGAGGCACGGTCCGGGCCGGCCGCGCCGTTTCCGCGCCGGGTCGAGCAGCTGACGGATCCGGTGCTGCGGCTACGGGCCTCGGCCGACCCGTCGCCGCAGCCGCTCCCC